>JAJAYV010000352.1 GCA_026786045.1 Frankiaceae bacterium
CCGCCGGCACCGCCGCGTCGAGCCCGAGCACGCCGGGGTCGCCGAGCCGGGCCGCGCCCAGCGCGCCCAGCAGGGTGGCGAGGTTCCACAGCACGTAGACGCTGGCGCCGGTCGCCCAGAAGCCGGTCGCGGCCAGACCGGGCGGGGCCGCCGTGGCCATGCCGGTCGACTCGTCGATGGTGAGCTGCGCGGCGACCAGCCGGCGCGGCCCGGTCTGCGGCAGGAGCGAGGAGAGGCGTACGGCGTAGAGCGTGTTGCGGGTGCCGAGCAGCAGGGCCGAGGCGACGGCGGCGACGGCCGAGCCACCGGCGCCCAGGACCCCGACGAGCGCGAACTGCGAGGCGCCGGTGAACAGCAGCAGAGACAGCGCGCAGGTCTGCAGCGTGCTCAGCCCGGCGGTGATCCCGGCCGCGCCGAAGGACAGGCCGTACGCCCCCACCGCGACGCCGATGCCCAGCGCGTCGCGCAGGACCGCGCGGCGCTGCTGGTCGGTGGCGGGGGGTGGCGCTGTTGTCAGCGCCGGCCGTCGCACACGTCGTCGGGCGGCGCATCATCGCCGACCAGCTTGGCGAGCAGCGTGCCGAGGGTGGCGACCTCGTCGGCGGTGAGCCGACCGGTGACGTGCTCGGCGACGCCGCGGCGGTGGGTCGGCCAAGCCGCCTGCAGCCGGGCCAGGCCGGCGTCGGTGAGGACCGCGAGGGTGCCGCGCGCGTCGCTCGGGCAGGCCTGCCGGCTGATCAGCCCTTCGCGCTCGAGCCGATCGGCGAGCCGGGTCAGCCCGGAGCGTGAGAGCAGCACCCGGTCGGCCAGCTCGGTCATCCGCAGCCGCCGGTCCGGCGCCTCCGACAGCTGCACCAGCACGTCGTACGACGCGAGCGGCAGCTCGTGCTCGGCGACCAGCTCGGCCTCGAGCCGGCGGGTGACCGTGGCGTGCGCCCGCAGGAAGGTGCGCCACGTCGACAGCTCCGTGCCGGACAGGCCCTCCTGGACGGACATGGGGCAAGTCTAGTTGCACGCGCACGCTCACGGGGACCTGCGTGGCGCGACGTCGCGGCGCATCACTACCTTCGACGGGTGCGCTCTCCCAAGGACTTCTTCCGCCCGCTGGCCGTCGGTGCTCCCGAGCCGCTCCGCGAGATCCCGTGGCGCCCCTCGAGGATGATCCACTTCTTCGACCCGTCGAATCCCAAGATGGTGTCGAAGCTGCCGGACCTCGCGCCGAAGGTCGACGTGCTGCTCGGCAACCTCGAGGACGCCGTGCAGGCCTCCAACAAGGAGGCCGCCCGGGCCGGCCTGGTCGAGGTCGCCAGGACCGTCGACATGGGTGACACCCAGCTCTGGACGCGCATCAACGCGCTGGACTCCCCCTGGGTCCTCGACGACCTCACGACGCTGGTCACCGAGGTCGGGAACTCCCTCGACGTGATCATGGTCCCGAAGGTCGAGGGCCCCGAGGACATCCACTACGTCGACCGGCTGCTCGCCCAGCTCGAGGCCAAAGGCGGTGTGACCCGCCCGCTGCAGGTGCACGCCATCCTCGAGACGGCCGCCGGCATGGCCCGCGTCGAGGAGATCGCGCAGGCCTCTCCGCGCATGCAGGGCATCTCGCTCGGCCCGGCCGACCTCGCCGCCGACCGCCGGATGAAGACCACCCGCGTCGGCGGCGGGCACCCCGGCTACCTGGTCCGACAGGACCCGGCGTCCCCCGAGGACATCCAGGGCGAGCGCGCGACCTACCAGCAGGACCTCTGGCACTACACCGTCGCGCGCATGGTCGACGCCTGCGTGCAGGCCGGGATCTACCCGTACTACGGGCCCTTCGGCGACATCAAGGACGTCGTCGCGTGCGAGGACCAGTTCCGCAACGCCTACCTGCTGGGCTGCGTCGGCACCTGGACGCTGCACCCGGTGCAGGTCGACATCGCCAAGAAGGTGTTCTCCCCCGCGGTCGCCGACGTGCAGTGGGCCCAGAAGGTCGTCGACGCCATGGGCGAGGACGGCCGCGGCGCCGTCATGATCGACGGCAAGATGCAGGACGACGCGACGTTCAAGCAGTGCAAGGTCGTGCTGAAGCTGGCGCAGGACCTGTCCGCCCGCGACCCCGAGCTCAAGGCGGCGTACGGCCTGTGAGTGCTGTGCTCCGGTCGGTCCTCTACATGCCGTCCTCCAACGCCCGGGCGCTGGAGAAGGCCAAGACGATCCCCGCCGACGCGATCATCCTCGACCTCGAGGACGCCGTCGCCCCCGACGCCAAGCAGGGCGCCCGCGAGCAGGCCTGCGCGGCCGTGAAGTCGGGCGAGTACGGCGGGAAGACGCTGACCATCCGGTGCAACGGCCTCGACACCCCCTGGGGCGAGGCCGACCTGCGCGCCGCCGCCGCGGCGGGTCCCGCGGCGGTCGTCGTGCCGAAGGTCAGCGGCCGCGAGCACGTCGACCGCATGGCTGCGGTGGTCGGCCCGTACACCCGCATCTGGGGTATGGTCGAGACGCCCGCCGGCGTCTTCGCCGCTCGCGACATCGCCGCCCACCCCCAGGTCGACGTCTTCGTCATGGGCACCAACGACCTGGCCAAGGAGCTGCGCGCCGCGCTCGTGCCCGGTCGCGCCCCGCTGGTGCCGCACCTGGCGACCGCGCTGCTCGCCGGCCGCGAGGCCGGGATCCTCGTGCTCGACGGCGTCTACAACGACGTCAAGGACCTCGAGGGCTTCGAGGCGGAGTGCGTCCAGGGCGCCGAGATGGGCTTCGACGGCAAGACGCTCGTGCACCCGACGCAGGTCGAGGTCGCCAACCGCGTCTGGGCGCCGTCCGACGACGAGATCGACCACGCCCGCCGCGTCATCGAGGCCTTCGAGGAGGCCGAGCGCGAGGGCAAGGGCGTCGTCACCGTCGACGGCCGGATGATCGAGAACCTGCACGTCGCGAACGCGCAGCGCACCCTCGCCACCGCCGAGGCCATCGCCGCCCTGACCTGACGGCCCACCTCCGCGCCGCGGGGCGGACGTACGATGGAGCTCGCCCGCGCACCCGCTCCCGACACGCCGCCGGGCCCTGCGA
>JAJAYV010000353.1 GCA_026786045.1 Frankiaceae bacterium
CACGGTCCGGCACGTCGCTGCCGGCTTCCGCTTCGACGGCCGGCTCGACGGCAACTACCGGCTGGACCGGGCCCGCGGGGGAGGGGCGCTCTACGACGTCGGCTGCTACGCCGTGTCGGCCTGCCTGTGGGCGGTCGGCCAGGGCGCACCGGTCGACGTCGTCGCGCAGTCGCAGGTCGGGCCGACCGGCGTCGACCTCGACACCCGCGCGGTCCTGCGCTGGGCCGACGGCACCGAGGCGGAGGTGCACGCCGGCATCACCGGAGCCGAGGGGCAGTGGCTGGTCATCACCGGCGACCGCGGCGAGATCGAGCTGCGCGACGCCCCGTACACCTCGTGGAAGCACGACGACACCGAGCTGTGGGTCTCCGACGGCACGGGCACCGAGCGGGTGCCCGTGCCGGCGACGGACGCCTACCGCGTGATGGTCGAGGAGGTCTCCTCGGTGCTGCGCGGCGGCCCTGGCTGGGTGCTGCCGCTCGAGGAGTCGCGGCAGACCGCGGCCGTGCTGGACGCCGCGTTCGCCAGCGCGGCGGCGGGCGGAGCGCCGGTCCTCTTAGGCTGACCGGCGTGGAGATGCTGACGCTGACCGAGGTGGCCGAGCGCATGGGGATCGGCCCGACCGGGGTGCGCGACCTCGTGCGGTCCGGCCAGCTGCTGAGCATGCCGACCGACGAGGGCGTGCGGGTGCCCGCCGACCAGCTCGACGGCGACCATTTGGTCAAGCACCTGGTGCCTGTCCTGAGGTTGCTGCGCGACGCCGGCTACGCCGACGACGAGGCGCTGCGCTGGCTGACGACGCCGGACGACACGCTGCCCGGCACCCCGCTGCAGGCGCTGCACGAGAACCGCGCGACCGAGATCAAGCGGCGCGCGCAGGCCCTGGGCTTCTAGCCGGTGCTCGCCTCGCCGTCGGCGTTCTGCGTGTTGGCGTTCTCCTCGGGCTCGCGCTCCTTGCGCCGCAGCACGACCGCGGCCCCCGACAGCACCAGGATCAGCACGCCCAGCAGGCCGATCGCGACCATCGCCCGAGCGAACTCCGGACCCTTGCCGATGTAGTCGGCCGGGGCCTTCACCGACAGCACGATGATCTCCTTGATGCAGACCAGGATCCCGGCGATGAGGAACGGCTCCGCCACGATCTGCCGCTCCTTGAGCGTGATCCGCACGGCGTAGAGCAGCTCCACGAAGATGAAGACCAGCAGGATCGCGTCGAGCGTCTCGAGCAGCGCGTCCGAGCCGCCGGCGCCGACACCCTTCACGAGCTCGACGCCCGCCTGGACGACGAGGACCACCGCGCCGGCCGCGAGCAGGACGGCGATGGAGACGTAGACGAGGTCCTCCACCAGGACCAGCGCGCGGTTCCCGAGGCTGACGTGTGCGGGGGTCTCGTGCTCTTCGTCCGGCATGCGGGCGATGATGCCCCGCCGCTAGGCTCGTCGCCGTGCAGCAGACCCACGACGCGCGCGCGCCGGTCGGCGCATGACGTCCCTGGCGTACCTGCTCGTGCTCGTCGCCTGCCTGGTCGGCACGGCGCCGCTCGAGCTCGTCCTGGGCACCCGCGTCTACGCCCGGTGGCGGCGGCTGCTGCTCACCCTGGCCCCGGTCGTGGCGGTGTTCGTCGTGTGGGACCTGCTGGCGATCCGCGCCGGGCACTGGGACTTCGACCCGACCCAGGTGACGGGCCTGGCCCTGGGCGGGCTGCCGGTCGAGGAGCTGCTGTTCTTCGTGGCGATCCCGATCTGCGCGATCCTCACGCTCGAGGCGGTCCGCGCCGTCAAGGGCTGGACCGTCGGCGACGAGCGATGAGCTACACCTCGGCGGCCCTGCTCGCCGTGGCCCTCACGGTCGTGCTGGACCTGTTCGTCCTGCGCACCCGGCTGCTGACTCGCAAAGTGTTCTGGACGGCGTACGGGATCATCGTGTTCTTCCAGCTGATCACCAACGGCGTGCTCACCGGCCGCGGCATCGTCTTCTACGACGGTGACGCCATCATCGGCAGCAGCTCCACGGCCGGGCAGGCCCCGCAGCTGCTCGGCGACGGACGGATCGTCTTCGCGCCGTTCGAGGACCTGCTGTTCGGCTTCGCGCTGGTTGTGCAGACGCTGGCCTGGTGGGTCTGGTGGGGCCGGCGGGTCGACCGCTAGTCGCTCGGGAAGAAGCTGGCGCCGGTGATGATCGCGATGGCCAGCACGAAGAAGGCCAGCACCGAGAGCGCGATGATCATCGGCGTGCGGTTGCCGCTGACCGGACCCATGTTAGGGGTGTTGCTGCGGTCGTTGCCGGAGCCGGACATCGAGTCCGCTGCGGGGCTGGTGTCGCCGGGAGCCACCCCGCCGCCGCTGTCGAGCCCGGCGGTCACCGCGGGGTCGGGGTCGGGGTTGTCGCTGGAGGGCGCTCGTTCGTCCGGGGGCACAGCAGGTCTCTGACCGCTGCCGGGACGCGCCAAACCGTCAACGGCGCGCGGCCCAGGCGCGGGCCAGGCCCGGCAGGGCGACCCGGGCGCGCCGGCCCG
>JAJAYV010000354.1 GCA_026786045.1 Frankiaceae bacterium
AGAGCGGGACGTCGGCGCCGCCCAAGGCGCGGACGGCGTCGGCGTGGGTCGGACCGAGCGGCGACAGCGCCAGCGTCAGGGCGATCTCGATCGCCAGCAGCCCCGTCGAAAGCCCGATCGCCTGCCAGAGCAGCAGGGCCGGACCGGGGGCCCGCAGGACCCAGTCGGCGCCGGCGAGGCGGGGCGCGGCGACCAGGACGAGCAGCAGCAGCGCGACCGCGAGGGCGGCTGCTGCTCCGGTCACGGGCGGGGGGCCGCGCCGGGCGCCCGCCCGGCCGCGGCCGCCGGCCGGGGGGGGCGGCCGGGGGCGGGCGGGGGGGGCGCCGCCCGGGGGGGGGGGGGGGCGCCCTGCAGGCGCAGCCGGCGCCGCTCCGGGTGGGGGGCTGCGGGCCCGGGCACGGGCGGGGGCCCGCGAGGGCCGCACGCAGGGCCTCGGCCTCGTCCGGGGTGATGCTCCGGGCGAAGTGCTGGAGGGCCGCCTCGCGGTCGGCGGTCTGGCCGAGCGCGGACTGCAGCAGCTCGGCGATGTGGTCCTCGCGCGAGGCGACGGCGGTGTAGGTGTGCGCCCGGGCGCCGCGGTCCCGGCGCAGCAGGCCCTTGCCCTCGAGCCGGCCGAGCACGGTCAGCCAGGTCGTGTAGGCCAGGCCGCGGCCGGCGAGCCGGTCGGCGACCGATCGGGCCGTGCAGGGGCCGTCCTCCCAGACGACGTCCATGGCAGCGCGCTCCAGGTCTCCCAGCCGTGTCACGCGGGTCATACTACGTCCAGTAGAACTTCTACCGTTTGTCGAACACACTGGTCGCACCCCCCTTGACCCGAGGAGCTGCTGTGCCCGACCTGCTCGGCACCGCCCGGCCGCCCGGCGCGCAGACCTGGCGCTGGGACTGGCAGGTCGCCGCCCGCTGCCGCGGTCGCGACGACCTGTTCTTCCACCCGCACGGCGAGCGCGAGCCGGCGCGCAGCGAGCGGGAGGCCGCCGCCAAGGCGGTCTGCGCCTCCTGCCCGGTCAAGCGGGAGTGCCTCGACCACGCGCTGACCAGCCTGGAGCCCTACGGCGTGTGGGGCGGGCTGTCGGAGGGCGAGCGCGAGGAGCTGCTGCACGGACCCCGGCCGGTCCGCCGGCGCTGACGGCGCCGCCTGCGCGGGGAGATGGCCCGTCGTGACCATGTCCGACCCCACCGGGGTAGCCATGGCCTTAAGAACGGACGTCCGGGACATTCACCTCAGGCGCGGGGGAGGACGAGCGCGTGCAGGTCTCGAACGGTGAACAGCGCACCCCCCTGCAGCTGGTCGGGAGCGGCGCGGCGGCGACGACCGTCGGCGAGCTGGCTCAAGCGGTCGGGGCCCGCGACGTCCTCGTCCTGCGCCAGGTGGCCCCGGGTCGCTTCCTGCAGATCGGCGGCGCCGGGCGCGGGGCCGGCTGGGCCGGCTGCATCGAGCTGACGCTGGCCGAGGAGCCGGACCTGCGGGCGGCCATCGACGAGCGGCGCACCGTCCGCTGGCAGAGCCCGACGCCCCGGCGCATCCTCGGCCCGTACCACGCGGCGCACGCGGCCCTTGTCCCGGTCGACCACGACGTCGCCGTCCTGTTCGGCGCCCCGGAGGTGCTCGCCGGCGACGCCGAGCTCGCCGCCGCGGCGCAGACCGCGGTCGGCCTGGTCGGCGCGGTCACCCCCGCCCAGCGCCTGGCCGACGAGCTCGAGCTGCTCTCCGCGGTCCGCACGGTCATGCAGTGCGTCCCCAGCGATGTGCGCGCGACGCTCGAGCACGTCGCTTCCGCCGCGGCCGAGGCGCTCGGCTGCGAGGTCGCCGTCGCCTGGCTGCCCGAGCACGACGAGCTCGTCGTCGTCGAGCGCGGCTGGTCCCTGCAGGGGCGCGAGGACGAGCTCCGCGCCGCCCTCGCCGCCCTGCACGGCAGCGACGTCGAGCTGCCGCTGTGCGTCCAGGACAGCGTGGCCGACCCGCTGCCCGGTCCGCTCGGCCCCGGCGCGGGCGTGCGCAGCCACTACGTCCTGCCGCTCGGCGCCCCGGCGACCGGGCTGCTGGTGCTGCTGCACACGGTGGTCACCCCGCGCGGCTTCACCGGCCTCTGCCGCACCATCGGGGTCAAGATCGCCGAGGCCGGCGGCGTCGTCGTGCACGGCAGCGTCCTGCGCGAGGACCTCCGGCGGCTGGTGCGCCACGCTGAGGCCGTCGCCCGCCGCGACCCGCTCACCGGGCTGACCAACCGCCTCGGGTGGGACGAGGCCGTCGCCAGCGCGGACAGCGACCTGCAGCCCGGCAGCACCGCCTCGCTGCTCGTGGTGGACCTCAACGGGCTCAAGGCGGTCAACGACGCGCAGGGCCACGAGGCGGGCGACCGCTTCCTCAAGCTGGGCGCGGAGGCGCTGCGCTCGGTGGCCCGCAAGGGCGACACCGTCGCCCGCCTCGGCGGTGACGAGTTCGGCCTGCTGATGCACGGCCGATCACTCAGATCGGCAAGCGCGATCGCGTCGACGTCATCCTCACCAACCCGCCGATCGGCGGGGAGGAGGAGAAGA
>JAJAYV010000355.1 GCA_026786045.1 Frankiaceae bacterium
CCGCGCGCTGCTCGACGCCCGGCGGGGCCGCACCGGCACCGCGGGCGCGGTCCGCAACCTGCTCGTGGCACGGCCCGGCGCGATGCCCGACGTCGTGGAGGTCGGGGCCGCGCTCGCGCTGTCGGAGCGCACCCTGCGGCGCCGGCTGGCCGACGAGGGCACGTCGTTCCGCGACCTGGTGTCGGAGGTCCGGGAGGCGCTCGCCGAGGAGCTGCTCGCGACCGGGATGGGCGTCGAGCAGGTGGCGCACCGGCTCGGCTACGCCGAGACGGCGAGCTTCACGCACGCCTTCACACGGTGGAAGGGGACGTCCCCGCGGAGCTGGGCGCGAGAGCGCCGTGCAGCGCGCTGAGCAGCTGCGCCGACTCCTGTCCACCGCGGACCGCAACGCGCCAGTAGTCGGGCCCCAGGCCCGGCACCTCGTCAAGCCGACGGACTCGGATCCCCCTGTCCTGCAGCACGTCTGGCAGGTCGAGACGCCCCGGCACCCGGCAGAGCAGGAACGGCGCCTGCGACCCGGGCGCCACCTCCGCCCCGAGCTCGCGCAGGGACGCGGCCAGCCGCTCGCGCTCCGGCGACAGCGCGGCGGCGTCCTTGGACGCCATCGCGACCGGCCCGCGGGCCAGGCAGGTCTCGAGCGCGGTGAGCGCGAGCGTCGACACCGGCAGCGGCGCCTGCGCCGCGCGCAGCGTCTCGACCAGGTCGGGCGGGGCGAGCAGGTAGCCGACGCGCAGCCCGGTCAGCGACCAGGTGCGGCTCAGGCTGCGGACGACCACCAGCCCGGGCAGGTCGCCCCGGCCGGAGAGCGAGCCCGGCTCCCCCGGCACAGCGTCGGCGAGCGACTCGTCCACGACGACGACCCGCCCCGGCCGGCACAGCCGGTCCAGGCCCTGCTGCACCACCCCGGTCGGGTCGCCCGGGCTCGCGAGGACAACCAGGTCGGCGTCCGCCGGCACCTGCTCCGGGTCCAGGGAGTACGGCGGGTCGAGCACCAGCTGCTCGCCCGCGCTGCCGGCGGCCCGCAGGGCGGCCTCCGCCGACGACAGCCACGGGTGCACCACGACCGCGCGCCGGGGCCGGAGCACCCTGGCCAGCAGGAGGAGCGCGTCGGACGCGCCGGCGGTGAGTAGGACCTCCGCCTCGTCGCGGTCGTGCCGGCGGCCCACCGCCCGGACCGCCGCATGCGGGTGGGGCGCCGCGCCGAGCTGGTGCAGCGATCGCTCCAGCCGGCCGAGCAGCCAGGCCGGCGGAGCCAGGGACGGGGCGAGCCCGGACAGGTCGAGCAGGCCGGCCGGGGGCTGGGCGTGGCTGCGCGGGCGCGGGGCCTGCTGCTCGCTCACGTCCACCTCCTCGCCGGGTCCACGTACGGTCTCAGTCGATCACGCCCGGCCGCAGACCCAGGGAGCACGCGCAGATGACCACCGGCGACCCGCTGCCGACGACGTTCGTCCCGCGGCACGTCCGGCCCGGCCGCCGCACCGCGGTGCTGCTGCTCAGCTGCGAGGACACCCGCGGGATCGTCGCCGCCGTCGCCGACTTCCTGGCCCGGCGCGGCGCCAACATCGTCGAGGTCGACCAGCACACCGACCACCACGACGGTCTGTTCTTCCAGCGGGTGGAGTTCGAGCTCGACGGCTTCGACCTCGAGCCCGAGCAGGTGCTCCCGGCCTTCCGCGAGGTCAGCGACCGCTTCGGGATGGAGTGCGAGCTCCGGCTGCCGGAGAACGTCGCGCGGATCGGCGTCCTGGCCTCGCGCCAGCCGCACTGCCTGCTCGACCTGCTGGCTCGCTGGCGCACCGGCGAGCTGCACGCCGACATCGCCTTCGTGGCGAGCAACCACGACGACCACGCCGACGCCTGCGCGTTCTTCGGGGTGCCGTTCCACCACCTGCCTGTGGTCGACGGCGACAAGGCCGCGCAGGAGGCGCAGATCGTCGCACTCGCCGACGAGGCGGGCGTCGAGCTGCTCGTGCTCGCCCGCTACATGCAGGTGCTCAGCGAGGACCTCGTGGCGCGCTACCCGCACCAGATCATCAACATCCACCACTCGCTGCTGCCGGCGTTCGTCGGCGCCAAGCCCTACCACCAGGCGTACGAGCGGGGGGTCAAGGTGATCGGCGCGACCGCCCACTACGCCACCGCCGACCTCGACCAGGGGCCGATCATCGCGCAGGACGTGTCGCGCGTGACGCACCGCGACTCGGTCGAGGACCTGGTCGCTCGCGGTCGCGACCTCGAGGCGCTGGTGCTCGCCCGGGCCGTCCGGCTGCACCTCGCGGCGAAGGTGCTCGTGCACGGCAACCGGACCGTCGTCTTCGGCTGATACCTCTGCGAGATGCGGCTGTCGACGACGGCCGACCTCGAGGCGCCGCAGACCGGCGACGGCAACAACACCGTCGGCGACTGGCGGAGCAGCAAGGACTGGATGCACTTCAGCCGCGACGGCAGGTAGGAGCTCGGCGGCTAGCGGGCCGGCGCACGCTCGGCCCGGATGCCGGGCACCAGCGCCAGGCTGCCGACCAGCGGCAGCACAGCCAGCAGCAGCAGGCTGCGGTCGAGGCCGAACAGCTCGCCGAAGCCGCCGACCACGGCGGACCCGACACCGCCGCCGACGAGGAAGACGAGCGTCGCGATGCCGAGCGCGACGCCGCGCACCTCCGGCGGGACGGCGTCGCCGACGGCGGCCATGAGCGCCGGCTGGCCGAGCCCGAAGGCGAAGGTCACGAGCACCACGGCAGAGACGAGCAGCACCGCGCTGCTGACTGCGGCCCCCGCGGCGGCCACGACCAGCGCGACGG
>JAJAYV010000356.1 GCA_026786045.1 Frankiaceae bacterium
CGCGGGAAGCGCGCGCGACGGTCCGCTCGCGCTCGACCGGCGCGAGGACCGGCACCGGCTCGGACTCCGCGTACGCGACGACGTCGGGCTCGGCGGGTCCCTCCACGGCGGCGGGCGCGAGCACGACGAGGCCGCCGAAGGCGGCGGTGCAGGCCCCGAGGAGCACGACGGGAAGGACGCGGCGGCGCAGAGCCGGACCCGGACGGACGTGCAGCACTCAGGGACCCCCTGGGGGTGACGGCGGACGAGTTTGTCCTCGACGTTACCAAGTCGTCATCAACCTGTCGCACTCCGACCCGGGTCGGCGGACCCCTGGGCGTCCGTTTCGACGGTGGCCGCACACTGGGATCATGTCCCTGCGCAGGCGCTCGTCGCGACGCCGGTCGGACCCGCCGGCCGCCCCCGTGCCGCCCCTCCCGCTACCACCCGGCCGCACCGTCCTGGTCCCCGGCCGGGGCGAGTTCTTCGTCCGCGACACCGGCGGTGACGGACCGCCGGTGCTGCTCGTGCACGGGTGGATGTTCGCCTCCGACCTGAACTGGCTGCCGTCCTACGCGCCGCTGCACTCCGCCGGGCACCGGGTGCTGGCGATGGACCTGCGTGGGCACGGCCGGGGGCTGCGGTCGAGCGCGCGCTTCCGGCTGGCCGACTGCGCCGACGACGCGGCCGGCGTGCTCGAGGCGCTCGGGCTGCCGCCCGCGCTCGTCGTCGGCTACTCCCTGGGCGGCCCGGTGGCGCAGCTGCTGGCCCGCCGGCATCCGGACCGCGTGGCCGGCTTCGTGCTCTGCGCGAGCGCGCTGGACTGGAGTGACCCGCGCCAGAAGCTCTTCTGGCGGGCCATGGGCGCTCTGCGCCTGGTGCTGGGGCTGTTCCCGACCGGGGCGTGGCGGGCGGGCATGCGCCTGGCCGGGGCGCCGTCCCGGGAGAGCTCATGGGTGGCCGGGGAGCTCTCGCGCGGCAGCGCCCGAGACCTGGCCGAGGCCGGGCGCGAGCTGGGCCGGTTCGACAGCAGCGGCTGGGTCGGCGAGCTGGAGCAGCCGCGGGCCGTCATCGTCATGGCGCGCGACCGGCTCGTGCCGCCACGCAAGCAGCGCGACCTGGCGCGGGCGCTGGGGGTCGAGCCGGTGCTGCTGCACGCCGACCACGACGCCTGCTCCTCTGCGCCTCGGGAGTTCGTCCGGTCGCTGCTCGACGCGCTGCAGGCCGTCGAGGGCCGCGCCCGCCGCAGTGCCTAGTCCGGGTCCGGCGTCAGCGGGTCGACGCGCTGCAGGAAGCCGCGCACGTCCAGGTACTCCGACAGCGAGGACCGGTGGTCGTCGCACGCCACCCACGTCTTCTCCCGGTCGGGCGCATGCACCTTGGGGTTGTTCCAGACCAGGACGTGCCGAGCGGACGCACGGCAACCCCTGGCCGAGCAGACGACGTTCTCGAGCTCCACGGCCGCAAGGCTACGGCGGCGGGCGGACCGCCGTCAGCCGGCAGGTCAGCCCGTCGTCGGACCAGGCCACGTCGAGCGGCCCGTCGCCCCGCGCCCGGCGCAGCACCCGCAGCGCCCGGGCCAGCCGCATCGCCCACGGCGGCAAGGGAGTGCGCCAGGCGTCGACGCCGCGGTGGGCCCGAGCACGCCGGCCGCGCAGCACCGGCACGAGAAGCTCGCGTACGTCGTTCTCTGCGCCCACCTCGTGGGCCCGCACGACGTCGGCGTCGCAACCGGGCCGCAGCTCGGCGGTGCCACGGTGCACGACGTCACGGGCCGGGCCCCGACCGGGCCGTCCTGGGAGCGCCACGGGCGCGACGCTAGTCCCCCGCCTAGAGTGTCGGCCCGTGGACTGGGAGCGGCGCAGGATCGAGGTGCAGTGGACGGTGGCGGAGTACCGCCAGCGGGCCCGGGCGAAGTGGTCGCTGCGCCGGACCTCTGAGGTGGGCCGCAAGGCCATCGTGCTGGGCCGCCCGACCATCGACGCGACCGACCTCGAGGTGGGTGACGACTTCAAGGTCTGGTCCGGTCACCGCAAGACGCTCATCAGCGGCTGGGGCCGGATGCGCATCGGCGACCGCGTCTTCATCAACTGCGGGTCGGTCGTCATCTCGGTGCTGGAGATCACGATCGGCGACGACGTGGCGCTGGCCAACGAGGTCTACGTCATGGACAGCAACAGCCACGGCGTGGAGGGCCGCCCGCACGTCGAGGCGCCCGTGCGGATCGGCGATGGCACCTGGGTTGGCGCGCGCGCGCTGATCCTGCCGGGCGTCACCATCGGCAAGCGCGTGGTGGTGGCCGCCGGCTCCGTCGTCACCCGCGACGTCCCCGACGACGTCCTCGTCGCCGGCAACCCGGCCCGGGTCGTGCGCCCGCTGGAGTACCCGCCGGGCTGCAAGCGCGCCTGGCACGACGAGTGGGGCTGCCCCTGCCCCAAGCTCGTGGCGATGCAGTCGGCCCTCGACACCGCCGGCGCGCAGACCGCCTAGACCAGACCCTCGAAGGCCGTGGCCGGGTGCTGCTGGCCGAGCGCCCGCGCGGCCATCGCCCGGCCGCACAGCGCCCCGATGACGTTGCCCGTGCCGCAGTAGCCGCCGGCCGCCCAGACCCGGTCGCGCACTTCGCCCAGGAAGGGCAGACCGGTGGCGGTGAAGCCGACCGGCGCCGCCCAGCGGTGGGTGACGGGGACGGTCACGCCGAGCCGGTCGCGCAGCAGCGCCTCGAGGGCGTCCTGCACCGGCTCGGCGGCTCGCGCCTCAGCGGTCTCCTCCGCCGCTCCGCCCACGTCGCGGAAGCCGCCGAGGGCCAGCCGCCCGTCGGGCAGCTGCTGCCAGTACTCGAAGCCGCCGCGCAGGTAGACCGGGCGCGGCACGCGCACCTCGTCGGTCGGCGCGGTGCCGAGCATCTGCAGCCGGACGGTGCGGACGGTGCCGACCAGCTCGGGCAGCAGCAGGTCCAGCCGGCCGTCCACCGCCACGACGACGGAGTCGCACCGCACCTCGCCCTCCGCGGTGAGGACGCGGCCGCTCTCGAGCCCGGTCACGGGGGAGTGCTCGAACAGCCGCGCCCCGCCCGCGGTCGCGGCCGCGGCCAGCACCCGACAGCGGGCCAGCGGCTGCATCGCCCCGTCGTCGGGGAACAGCAGCCCCCGGCCCTCCGGCCCGTCGTGCTCCTCGACCGCGAAGCCGTCGGCCCGCAGCGCCGCCGCCTGCCGCGCGCAGGCCGCGAGACCCGCCTCGTCCTCCTCGACTC
>JAJAYV010000357.1 GCA_026786045.1 Frankiaceae bacterium
CCCGGGCGGTGGGCCCGGCCCCCCACCCCCCCGGGGCCCCCGCCCCCGCCCCCCCCCACCCGCGGGGCGCCGGGCCGGCCCGCGCCCGGCCGCGCTCGTGGCCGAGCAGGGACGCGCGACGGCCCGGCGCCCCTCGCGGGGTGCCGGGCCGTCGTACGTGCTGGGTGGCTGCTAGTGCGAGTGGCCGTGGCCGCCGTGGCCGGCGTCAGCCTGCTCCTCGCGCTTGTCCGCGACCAGCGTCTCGGTCGTCAGCAGCATGCTGGCGATCGAGGCGGCGTTGCGGACGGCACTGCGGGAGACCTTGACCGGGTCGACGATGCCCTGCTTGACCAGGTCGCCGTACTCGCCGGTCGCGGCGTTGAGGCCCTGACCGGCACCGAGCTCACGAGCCCGGTTCACCGCGACGCGGCCCTCGAGGCCGGCGTTCTTGGCGATCCAGTACGCCGGCTCGTCCAGTGCCTTGCGCACGATGCGCACACCGGTGCGCTCGTCGCCCTCGAGGCCGAGGTCGCCCTCGAGCACCGCGGCGGCGTGCACCAGCGCGGCGCCACCACCGGGGACGATGCCCTCCTCCACCGCAGCCTTGGTCGCCGAGATGGCGTCCTCGAGGCGGTGCTTGCGCTCCTTGAGCTCGGTCTCGGTGTGGGCGCCGACCTTGATGACGCCGACGCCGCCGGACAGCTTCGCGAGGCGCTCGGACAGCTTCTCCTTGTCCCAGTCGGAGTCGCTGTTCTCGATCTCCTGCTTGATCTGGGCGACGCGGCCGGCGATCTCCTCGGTCGTGCCGGCGCCATCGACGATCGTCGTCAGCTCCTTGGTGACCGTGACGCTGCGAGCCTTGCCGAGCACCTCGAGGCCGACCGTGTCGAGCTTGAGGCCGACCTCGGCGCTGATGACCTGGCCGCCGGTGAGCACGGCGATGTCCTGCAGCATCGCCTTGCGGCGGTCGCCGAAGCCGGGAGCCTTGACGGCGGCGACCTTGAGCGTCTTGCGGATCGCGTTGACGACCAGCGTCGACAGCGCCTCGCCGTCCACGTCCTCGGCCACGATGAGCAGCGGCTTCTGGGCAGCGACGACCTTCTCCAGCAGCGGCAGCAGCTCGGCCAACGCGCTGACCTTGCCGTTGACGATGAGCACGAGGGCGTCCTCGAGGACGGTCTCCATGCGCTCGGCGTCGGTGACGAAGTACGGGCTGATGTAGCCCTTGTCGAACTGCATCCCCTCGGTGAGCTCGAGCTCCAGACCGGTGGTCTGGCTCTCCTCGACCGTGATGACGCCGTCCTTGCCGACCTTGTCGATCGCCTCGGCGACGAGCTGGCCGACCAGGGCGTCCTGGGCCGAGATGGCGGCGACCGCGGCGACCTCGTCGTGAGTCTGCACCTCGGTGGCGGCGGCGAGCAGCGCCTCGTGGACGGCCTCGACGGCGGCGTCGATGCCGACCTTGAGGCTCATCGGGTTGGCGCCGGCCGCGACGGCGCGCAGGCCTTCGTGGACCATCGCCTGGCCGAGGACGGTCGCGGTGGTGGTGCCGTCACCCGCGACGTCGTTGGTCTTGGTGGCGATCTCCTTGGCGAGCTGAGCACCCATGTTCTCGTACGGGTCCTCGAGCTCGACCTCGCGGGCGATCGTGACGCCGTCGTTGGTGATGGTCGGGCCGCCGTAGGCCTTGGCGAGCACGACGTTGCGGCCCTTCGGGCCGAGCGTCACCTTGACGGCATTGGCGAGGGCGTCCACGCCGCGCTCGAGAGAGCGGCGGGCGTCCTCGGAGAAGCTGAGGGTCTTGGCCATGCGGTTCCTTCCAGAGATGCGAACGCCCCGGCCCCTAGCGGGTACCGGGGCGGTCGCGTCAGACAGGTGGGGGCTGGGCCCCGGGTGAGGGCTCTAGCCCTCGATGACGGCCAGAACGTCGCGGGCGGAGAGCACGAGGTACTCCTCACCGGCGTACTTGACCTCGGTGCCGCCGTACTTGCTGTACAGAACCTTGTCGCCGACCTTGACGTCGAGCGGAACGCGGTTGCCGTCCTCGAAACGGCCCGGGCCGACGGCCAGGACGGTGCCCTCCTGGGGCTTCTCCTTCGCCGTGTCGGGGATGACGAGCCCGGACGCGGTGGTGCTCTCCGCGTCGCTCGCCTGGACCACGATGCGGTCCTCGAGGGGCTTGATGGCGACCTTCGTCGCAGTGGACACGATGCCTCCTGGTTGAGCGCTGACGGTGGTGGAGCTGGCGTCCTGCCGTCGCGGGGGTCAGGGCCTGGCTGCGGTTGGCACTCTAGCCCTCCGAGTGCCAACGCGACAAGCGGGCCCGCCGTTGCGCCGTCCGGGTGAACCCGCGCCACCGCTGTAACGGACCGGACGGCCGTGCCGACGTCCCCCGTGAGCGGCACCCGCCGCGCCACGCGACAAGGGCAACCCGTCGGCGACGACGGTCAGCAGCGCCACCGGCCTCATGCAGGCATCGGAGCAGCCGAACTGGGAGGAACCAACCGCATGTCCCTGACCGTCCTGAGCGCCGTCCTGACCAAGCTCGCCGCCGGCAGCACGGCGGCGAAGGGCGCCCTGGGCGTCGCCGTGGCCGTGGCCGCCATCGGCACCGCCGGCGCCACCGGCACCCTTTCCCTCGTCTCCGCGGAGGGCGACGTCGAGGTCGGCGTGACCGAGCCGACGGTCGAGCCGACGGTCGAGCCGACGGTCGAGCCGACCGACGAGCCGACCGACGACCCCACCGTCGAGCCGGCGCCCGAGCCGGTGGCGAAGGCCGTCGAGGAGGCAGCCGACGAGCAGGGCCCCAAGGCGGGCACGTTCGGTGCCCAGGTGCACGAGATCAAGGCAAGCGGCGGCACCGGCCAGGACGTCGCGGCCGCCGCGCACAAGAAGAACGCTGACCGCAAGGCGGCCCGCGCCGCTGAGGGCAAGGGCGCCGGCGCCCCCGAGGGCAAGGGCAAGCCGGAAGGCAAGGGCAAGAAGGCCGACCCTGCTCCGGAGACCGTCGACCAGCCGGAGGCCGAGGAGCCCGAGGCCGAGGAGCCCGAGGCCGAGGAGCCCGAGACCGAGGAGCCCGAGACCGAGGAGCCCGAGACCGAGGAGCCCGAGACCGAGGAGCCCGCGGCGCCGGCCGGCGGCGACGCAGACGAGGACCGCGCCCCCGGCGAGTAGCCCCGCACGCGCCCCGCGGTGACGGGCTCGACGCGCCGGGGGCGGGCGCAGGTGCGCGGAGGGTGGTGCGACGTGTCCGGGTACGACGGCGGTCGGGTCCCGGTGAGCGGCAGAGGAGCCCGACGGCCGGCCGGGTCAGCGGCAGACGACCTCGCGGACGTCCATCGAGCTGTCGGCGGGCAGGTCGAGCGGGCTGGCCGCCACGCCCGCGGCGACGAGCCGGCTGCCGAGCGCGGCGACCATCGCGCCGTTGTCGGTGCACAGGCCGGGGCGCGGTACCCGCAGCTCGATCCCCGCCGCCTCGCAGCGCTGCTGCGCCATCGACCGCAGCCGGGAGTTCGCCGCGACCCCGCCGCCGATGATCAGCGCGCCGACGCCCTGCTCGGTGCACGCCCGGACCGCCTTGGCGGTCAGCACGTCCACTACCGCCTCCTGGAAGCTCGCGCACACGTCGGCGACCGGGACCGGCTCCCCCGCGGCCTGCTTCGCCTCGACCCACCGCGCCACCGCGGTCTTCAACCCGCTGAAGGACACGTCGTACGAGCTGTCGCGCAGCATCGAGCGTGGGAAGGCAATGGCGTCGCGGTCACCCTCGCGGGCGGTGCGGTCGACGACCGGACCACCGGGGAAGCCGAGCCCGAGCAGGCGCGCGACCTTGTCGAAGGCCTCCCCCGCCGCGTCGTCGACGGTGGCGCCGAGCGGGTTGAGCGTCTGCGTCACGTCGTCGACCAGCAGCAGGCTGGAGTGCCCGCCGGAGACGAGCAGCGCGATCGCCGGCTCCGGCAGCGGCCCGTGCTCGAGGACGTCGACCGCGACGTGGGCGGCCAGGTGGTTGACGCCGTAGAGCGGGAGGTCGAGGGCGAGGCTGTAGGACTTCGCGGCGGCGACGCCGACCAGCAGCGCGCCGGCAAGGCCCGGTCCTGCGGTGACAGCTATGGCGTCGAGGTCGCTCAGCGCGACCCCGGCCGTCTCGAGCGCGCGGGTGACCGTCGGGACCATCGCCTCGAGGTGCGCCCGGCTGGCGACCTCGGGCACCACGCCCCCGAAGCGGGCGTGCTCGTCCACGCTGCTGGCGACGGCGTCCGCGAGCAGCGTCGTCCCGCGGACGATGCCGATGCCGGTCTCGTCGCAGGAGGTCTCGATCCCCAGGACCAGCGGCTCGTCGCGCACGCGCACCAGCCTACGGAGCGGCCGCCCCGGGCCGGGCTATCAGCCGCGGCGGGTGAGGACGAGGGCGTCGACGCCGCCGGGGTAGTAGCCGCGGCGCACGCCGGTGCGGGTGAAGCCGTGCGCGGCGTAGAGGAGCTGGGCGGCCGCGTTGTCGGCGCGCACCTCGAGGCTGACGGTGCGCTGCCGCCGGCGGGCGGCCTCCTGCAGCAGGTCGGCGAGCAGCCGGGCACCGAGCCCCTGGCCCTGAGCGGCCGGC
This sequence comes from Frankiaceae bacterium, assembly GCA_026786045.1. Lineage (GTDB taxonomy): Bacteria > Actinomycetota > Actinomycetes > Mycobacteriales > SCTD01 > SCTD01. The sequence goes on from JAJAYV010000357.1 coordinate 4,580, forward strand.
GCGACCGCGATGGTCTGCACGAACGCCTCGTCGGGGTAGTCGCACAGCCCGGCGTAGCCGACGACGGAGCCGTCGGACAGCGCCACGACGTAGTGCCGGGTGTCGAGCTGGCCGAGCTCGGACCAGAACAGCCGCTCGCTCCACGGCTCGGGCTGGAACACCGCCCGCTCGATCGGCATCAGCTCGGCGACGTGCCACCAGCGCATCCGCTCGAGCGTGATCACCACCGGCTCACCACGACGCGGGCTCGACGACGGTGCCGCCGTGCCGCAGCGAGACGCGGTGCAGCTGGTCGCCCGTACGCACGTGCACCTCGTCGTCGAGCCGGCCGAGCCACTCGGCGGCCGGGCCGAGGTGATCGCTCTCCCAGGCCAGGCCCGCGGCGTCGTAGGCCGACAGCCGGTCGTCGTCGAGCAGCAGCGCAAGGCCGAGGTCGGCCTGCGGGGCGTACCGCCGCACGGTGGGCAGGTCGATCCGCGACCAGGCGTCCGGGTCGCGGGTGTCGACGAGGTAGGGCCCGCCGCCGACGGAGACGAACAACGTCGAGGGCTCCGGCCAGGACGCCACCAGCGACAGCCGACCGGCGACCAGGTCGCTGGCGAAGACCCCGGTCCACATCCGCCCGGTCGAGGCGGTGATGCGCAGCCAGGCCCCGTCGTGGCCGCCGTCGCGACGGGCACCCGGGTAGTAGACGCGCTCCTTGACCTTGGACATCCCGCGCAGGGTCCGCTCGTGGGCGACCTCGAAGTCGTGCGCGAAGGCGTCCAGCCACAGCGGGGTGTCGCTCACGCGGTCACCCGCTTGCTCGCCCCCGGCTCCACGGCGTCGGGGCGGCGCAGGTAGAGCGGCGTGAGCGGCTCGCTCGGCGCGCCGGCCCGCACCCGGTCGGCCGCCCGGACGACGAGCAGGTGCGCCGACGGGTAACGCGGCTCGTCCCGGACCAAGCCCGGCAGCGACGCCCGGTGCAGCAGGGCCCCGGCGCCGGCGAGCACCGCCCCGCACGGCAGCGGCAGGTCGGCCGGCGCGCAGACGCCCGGCCCCTCGACCCGCTCCCCCGCGGCGTAGCGCGCCCAGTAGACCTCCTTGCGCCGCGCGTCGGCCAGCACCCAGCCGTCGGCCAGCCCGAAGGCGTCCAGCGAGCAGACGCCGTACGCGGGGATGCCGAGCGCGTCGGCTGTCGTGGCGGCGGTGACCAGCCCGACGCGCAGGCCGGTGAACGGGCCCGGGCCGGTGCCGACGACGACTGCGGTGAGCTCGCGCCGGTCGACGCCTGCCTCGGCGAGCACCACCCGCACCCCGACCGCCAGCAGCTCGCCGTGCCGGCGGCCGTCGACGGCCACCGACTCGGCCACCGGCTCGACCGCCGTCGGCGTGACGCGGGACAGCCCGGCCGAGACGGCGGCCGAGGAGGTGTCGAGGGCGAGGACCAGCACGCCGTCGAGGGTAGGCGGGTGCGAGATCTCACACCCGCTCGCCGGGTCCGGCAGCCGTGCCCGGCCCGATGCTGGGCCGGTGACCACCCTCGTCAAGGGTCGGGCGTCGGCAGCGGAGACCCCGCCGGCCACTCCCGGTCCGACCTCGCTCGTGCCGCTGCTCGCCGTCGGGGCGGGCGTCGCCGTGGCCGACAACTACTACCTGCAGCCTCTGCTCGCGCTGGTCGGCGTCGACCTGGGCGTCGGAGTGGGCACGCTCGGCCTGGTCTCGGCCCTCGCCCTGCTGGGCTACGCGCTCGGGCTGCTGCTCGTCGTCCCCCTCGGCGACCTCGTCGACCGCCGGCCGCTCGTCACCGGGATCCTGGGCCTCACCACGGTGTCGCTGGCAGCGATGACGCTGGCCCCGTCGGTCGGCGTCCTCGCCGTCGCGGCCTTCGCGGTCGGCCTGACCAGCGTCGTCGCGCAGGTCCTCGTGCCGTACGCCGTCAGCCTGGCCGACGACGCGTCCCGCGGCCGGGTCGCCGGGACGATGATGAGCGGCGTGCTCGGCGGGATCCTGGCCGCCCGCGTCGTGGCCGGCCTCGGCGGCGGCGCGCTGGGCTGGCGGGCGGTCTACGCCGGTGCCACCGGGCTGACCGCCGCGCTGCTCGTGGTGCTGCTCCGCCGGCTGCCCGCCGAGACCGAGCGGCACCGGCGCAACGGCCGCGCCGACGTCCCCTACCGCGAGGTGCTCAAGGGCGTCGCCCGGCTGGCCCGCGGCGAGCCCGGTCTGAGAGTGCGGGCGGTGTACGGCTTCTGCGGCTTCGCCGTCTTCAGCGCCATCTGGACGACGCTGGCCTTCCACCTGCGCGACGCCTTCGGGCTCGGCGCCCCGGCCGTCGCCGGGGTCGCGCTGCTCGGCCTGGCCGGGATCCTCGTCGCGCCCCGCGCCGGCGCCCTGGCCGACCGCGGCCGCAGCGTCCTGGTGACCGGCGGGGCGTACGCCCTCCTGCTGGTCGGGACCGGCGTGCTGGCCCTGGGCGCCGACAGCCTGCCGCTGCTCCTGCTCGGCATCGTGCTGTGCGACGTGGCGCTCAACAGCGGCCACGTGACGAGCCTGGGCGTGATCTACCGGCTGGTGCCGCACGCCCGCAGCCGGGCGACGACGGTCTACATGACCGCGGTCTTCCTCGGCGGTGCGACCGGCTCGGTCGTGGCCGCCTCGGCGTACGCCGCCGCAGGCTGGAGCGGGACCGCCGCGGTCTGCGCCGCCCTCGCGGCCGTGGCGCTGCTGCGCTGGTTGCTCCGCCTGGCCGGGCGCGCCCCGCGGGCGCGGGACGAGCCGTTCCCGGAGGCGGTCGCGTAGACCGGCTCCGGGAGCGGAGCTGCTACTCGCCCTTGTACTGCTCCTGCAGTTCACGCTTGAGCACCTTGCCCGACGGCCCGAGCGGGAAGGCGTCGGTGAAGAAGATCCGGCGCGGGTACTTGTAGGCCGCCAGCTTGCTCTTGGCCCACTCCGACAGCTCCTTCGCGGTGATCTCGCCGCCGGCCGGGTCGAGCACGACCGCGGCGCTGACCTCCTCGCCGTACTGCGGGTCGGGCAGCGCGAAGACCGCGACCTGCGCGACGGCCGGGTGGCGCAGCAGCGCCTCCTCCACCTCGCGGGGGTAGATGTTGTAGCCGCCGCGGATGACCATGTCCTTCTTGCGGTCGACGATCGAGACGTAGCCGTCGGCGTCCTTGGTGCCGAGGTCGCCGGTGCGGAACCAGCCGTCCACGATCGCGGCGGCCGTCGCCTCGGGCTTGTTCAGGTAGCCCTTGAAGACGTTGTGTCCGCGCACGACGATCTCGCCGAGCTCGCCGGTCGGGAGCAGCTCGATGCGTTCGTCGACCTCGGCCTTGGCGACCTCGACCTCGACGCCCCAGATCTGCTTGCCGACGGTGCCGGGCCGCGGCTCGAAGCCGACCTGGTTGAAGGTCGCGACCGGGGAGGTCTCGGTCAGGCCGTAGCCCTCGAGCACGTTCGTGCCGAACACCTCGACGAACCGCTCGAGCACCGGCACGGGCAGCGCCGCGCCACCGGACAGCGCGGACTTCAGCTTCGGCCGGATGTCAGAGCTCTTGGCCGCCTCGAGCAGCCCGACGTACATCGTCGGTACGCCCATGAAGATCGTGCACTTCTCCTTCTCGAGCAGCTCGAGCGCCTGCGTGCCGTCGAAGCGGGGCAGCAGGACGACGCTGGCCCCGACGAAGAAGGCGGTGTTCATGCAGCAGGTCTGGCCGAAGGTGTGGAACAGCGGCAGGCAGCCGAGCACCACGTCGTCCGGCCCGATGTCGAAGCTGTACGTCGCCGACGCCAGCACGTTCATGATCACGTTGAGGTGGGTGATCTCGGCGCCCTTCGGGGTGCCGGTCGTGCCGGAGGTGTAGAGGATCACCGCGGTGTCCTCGGGCTCGCGCTGCTCGATCGCCTCGATCGGCTGCACCTCGAAGGCCCGGTTGTCGATCCGCTCGATGGTGGCGTCGCCGCCGTCCATGACCGCGAGCACCGGCACGCCGGCGAGCTCGGCGCCCTTGGCGCCCTCGCCGAGCAGCGGCGCGGCGCAGACGAGCACCTTCGCCCCGGAGTCCTCCAGCACGTACTGGATCTCCTCGGACTTCAGCAGCGCGTGCACCGGGACCGCCACGGCGCCGAGCGCCAGCGCACCGAAGTAGGTGAGCGGGAAGTGCGGGGTGTTCGGCAGCAGGATCGCGACCTTGTCACCGGGGCCGACACCCTCCTCGCGCAGGACGGCGGCGTACTGCTTGGCGTGGCCCCACAGCTGTGCGTAGGTGAGCCGCAGGTCACCCAGCACCACCGCGGTGCGGTCGGCGTGGCGGACGGCGGACTCCGCGAGGATGCTGGCGATCGTCAGGGACATGCGGGGGTTCCTCCTGCGCGGGGCGCACCGGGGTGGTGCGCGTCACACCCAGTGTGGCAAGGAACCCGGCCGGGCGCAGTTCCGGGGGCGCCACAGGTCCGCGTCCTGCGTTGTGCATAGGCACAGACGCCGACGGCGGCCGGCCCCCGAGGGGACCGACCGCCGTCAGAGGCAGCAGAGGGGGCTAGCCGGCGTCCGGCAGGCCGTCCTCGGTCGGGGTGAACGGCTCCGCGTCGTACGGGGAGATCTCGACGTCGCCGGAGTCGGTCGTCTGGACCGGCACGAGCTCCTTGTAGCTGACGCCCTCGATCTGGCCCACGGAGACGCCGCTGATGCCGCGGTGGCTCTCCTCCGAGTAGTCCAGCGGCGCGAGCCACGGACCCTCGAACTCGGCGCCGGACTTCTCTACAGCCTGGATCAGGCCCTCACGGGTGAGGTCCTCGCCGGCCGCCTGGAGGGCGGAGACCAGGGTGTAGGCCTGCGCCATGCCGTAGATGCGGAAGTTGCTCATGGCGCCGCCGTCGCCGTGCTCGTCCCAGACCTTCGTGAACAGCTGGGTCCAGGGGTTGTCGGCGTCCTCGACAGTGGGCAGGTACTTGGTGGTGTAGATGCCGTTCAGCAGGCCGCCGTCGGCCACCGCACCCTTGGAGAAGCGGTTCAGCAGCGAGCCGACCAGCGTGACGTCGGAGCCGACGTTGGAGTAGAACCACTTCGGCTGGTAGTTCAGGCGCAGCGAGACCAGCTGGCTGAGCGCGGTGTAGGACGGCACGTTGAAGCCGATGACGAAGTCGGCGCCGGCGCCCTGGAGCTCGGCGATCTGCGGGCCCACGTCGGTGTTGCCCGGCGTGTAGCTGACCTCGGCGACGATCTGGTCCTCGAGGAACTGCTTGGCGCCGGCGGCGCCGTCACGGCCGAAGTCGTCGCCCTGCAGGAACAGGCCGACCTTCGCGTCCGGGAACTCCTCGCTGATGTACTTACCGATGATCTTGCCCTCGACCTCGTAGTTCGGCTGCCAGCCGAACGTCCAGGGGTACTCCTCCGGGTTGTCCCAGGCGAGCGCGCCGGACGACACGAACATGTCCGGCACCTCCTCCTCGTTGAGGAAGTCGACGACGGCGGAGTGGGTCGGCGTGCCGAGACCACCGATCATGCCGAAGATCTCGTCCTGCAGGACGAGCTGGTTGGTGACCTGCGAGGTGGTCGCCGGGTTGTACGTGTCGTCGCGGACCGTGTAGTCGATCATCCGGCCGTTGATGCCCCCGTTGGCATTGACGTAGTCGAAGTACGCCTTCTGCCCGGTCGGGATCTCGCTGTAGCCGGGAGCCGCGACCCCGGTCAGCGGCATGTGCGTGCCGAGCTTGATCGAGTCGTCGGTCACGCCGACGGAGCTGCCTGCGGCGACGTCGCTGCTGCCCGGGTCGGTGCTGTCGCTGTCGCCGCCACCACACGCGGCGAGCAGCACTGACGCACCGGCCAGCGCCGCGACCGTCTTCAAGACGGAACGGCTCCTGTAGGTCCTCACCATGCTCCTCCTGATATGTCCGGCCGCCGTGCGGCGACCGGGTCTTCCTGCATCTTGCATGACCATGCTCCGGACATGTGATCCACAACATGCACCGTTGTGCGACCGAGACCGGCCGGTGTCCCGGCCGTGCTCAGCGCGACTGCTGGGCCGCCTTCATCTGCCGTCCGGCCTTCCGGGTGAGGTAGGCGAAGCGGATCGATCCGACCAGTCCTCGTGGCGCGAGCAGCATCACCAGGATGAGCACGACGCCATACACGAGGGGGGCGATGTTGGCGGCCTGGGCGGCGGACAGTCCCTGCTCCAGCCCGAGGTCGGTGACCTCGGGACGCAGGAAGACCAGCAGGATGCTCCCGAGGATCGCCCCCACGAGGCTGCCTAGCCCGCCGATGACGATGCCGACCAGTAGGCTGATCGACAGCACGATCGTGAAGGTCGTCGGCGCCGTGAGCCGGGTGATGACGGCGATCATCGCCCCGGCGACGCCGGCGCAGGCTGCGCTCACGACGAAGGCGAGCACCCGGGCGCGGCCCAGGTTGATGCCGGCCAGCGACGCGGCGACCTCGTCGTCGCGCACCGCGCGCCAGACCCGGCCGTAGCGGCTGACGACGAGGTTGGACAGCACGAACAGCACGATCAGGGTCAGCATCCAGCCCACGTAGGCCATGTACTTCTGGCTCGACAGGCTCCAGCCGAGGGTCCCTTCGATGAAGTTCTGGAAGTTGACGCTGGAGCTCGGCGGCCGGACCGACAGGCCCTGCTCGCCGCCGAGGCGCTCCTCGAAGGTGAGCGCCAGGCCGGGCAGACCCACGGCGAGGGCGAGGGTGGCACCGGCGAGGTACGGCCCGTGCAACCGGGCCGCGGCCGCGCCGACCAGCAGACCGACCAGCGAGGTGACGACCACGGCGATGAGCACGACCAGGGCGAAGGGCAGGTTCTCCTGCTCCTCGAGGATGACCGCGGTGGTGTAAGCGCCGACGGCCATGAGCGCGCCGTGTCCGAGCGAGATCTGGCCGTTCAGCCCGGTGAGCACCGTCAACCCGGCCACGGCCGGGACGAAGTAGGCCAGCTCACCGATCTGCGAACCGCGGAACGGGCTGACCAGCTCCAGCAGCAGGACGATGCCGAGGTAGGCGGCGATGACCAGCGCGGCATGCCGGACCAGCGTTGAGCCGAGCAGTCCGGCCCCGCGGGAACGGACCGGGCCCTCGGCGGAGGTCACCTTGGGGTCGGCGTCGCTGCGCTCCGCAGGGGTGGCGTTGGACGTCGAGCCCTGGGCGCCGGCCGGCGTGGCGACGCCGGCCGTGCTGTCGGGGGTGCGGTCGGGTGAGGTCACGTCAGACCTTCCTGGCGACGGAGCTGGAGAACAGGCCGCCCGGCTTGACCAGCAGGACGGTCATGAGGATGGCGAGGGCGGCCAGCGTCTGGAGCTCCTGGCCGACGTAGCCCTGCACGTAGACGGTCGTGAGGCCGAGGACCAGACCGCCGACGACGGCGCCGAGGAAGCTGTC
>JAJAYV010000358.1 GCA_026786045.1 Frankiaceae bacterium
ACCCCTGCTGGCCGGACCTTGCCTCCGTGCCCGGCGGGGTGGAGGCGCTGGTCATCGGCAGATGCACCGGTCGTGCAAGTACGCCCCGGCCGCCGACCCCGCGCACCGGGCGATGAAGGCCGTGCTCAGCCTGACCGGTCGGGTCCCTCGCCGGGTCTGACGTCGAGCACCCAGCCGGTGATCTCCGGCAGGTCGTCCAGGTGCTCGATCACGTGCGCCCGGTGCTCGGCCAGCCTTGCCTCGCACCACGCCATCAGCTCGGTCGCCCCGCGCGGCGTGCGCCGGGCGTTGTTGATGGCGTCCATGACGAGGTGGAAGCGCGACGCTCGGTTCTTCACGACCATGTCGAACGGCGTCGTCGTCGTGCCCTCCTCGACGAAGCCGCGCACATGGAACCGGTCCGCGTGCGGCCGGCCGTGCACCAGCTGGTGGACCGCGCCCGGGTAGCCGTGGAAGGCGAACACCACGTCGACGGTGTCGGTGAACAGCTCGCGGAACAGCGTGTCGCTCATGCCGTGCGGGTGATCCCGCCGGCGCGGCAGCGTCATGAGGTCCACGACGTTGACGACGCGCACGCGCATCCCGGGCAGCCGGTCGCGCAGGATCTGCGCCGCCGCCACCGTCTCCATGGTCACGACGTCACCGGCGCAGGCCAGCACGACGTCAGGGTCGGCCGTGTCGTCCTCGGTGCCGGCCCAGTGCCATGTGCCGACACCCTGCGCGCAGTGCTGCTCCGCCTCGTCCATCGTCAGCCACTGCAGCTGCGGCTGCTTGTCGATGACGATGACGTTGATGTACGACCGGGACCGCAGGCAGTGGTCGGCCACCGACAGCAGGCAGTTCGCGTCCGGCGGCAGGTAGACGCGCGACACGTCGCCACGCTGGACGATGACGTTCTGCAGCAGTCCGGGACCCTGGTGGCTGAAGCCGTTGTGGTCGTTGCGCCAGGCGGTCGAGGTCAGCAGCACGTTCAAGCTGGGCACCGGGGCGCGCCACGGCAGCCGGGTCGCCTCCTGCAGCCACTTGCCGTGCTGGATCGTCTGCGACGCGCTGACCATGGCGAAGGCCTCGTACGTCGCGAACAGGCCGTGCCGGCCGGTCAGCGTGTAGCCCTCCAGCCAGCCGTGGCAGCTGTGCTCGGACAGCACCTCCATCACCCGGCCGGACCCCGAGATGGCCACGTCGTCGGGCGTCGTCGCCTCCATGAACGCCCGGTCGCTGACCTCGAAGACCGCGCCGAGCCGGTTGCTGTTCGTCTCGTCCGGGCAGAAGAGCCGGAACCGGTCGGGGTTGGCTGCGTAGACGTCGCGCAGCATCTCGCCCAGCCGCCGGGTGCTCTCGAGCCGCACGCGAGCCGGCTGCGGCACGTCCACCGCGTACGCCCGGAAGTCGGGCAGGTCGAGGTCCCTCGTCAGCACGCCGCCGTTGGCGTGCGGCGTCGCGCTCAGCCGCAGATCGCCTGCGGGACTGGCGGACAGGACTTCCGGCACCGGCCGGCCGTGCTCGTCGAAGAGCTCCTCGGGCCGGTAGGACCGCATCCACTGCTCGAGCAGGGCCAGGTGGGCGGGGTCCTCGCGCACCCCGGACAGCGGCACCTGGTGGGCACGGAACGTACCGCTGACCTGCACGCCGTCGACCTTGTCGGGGCCCGTCCAGCCCTTGGGGCTGCGCAGCACGATGAGCGGCCAGCGTGGCCGGCCGGCGGGCGCCGTCCCCGAGCGCGCGGCCGTCTGGATCGCCCTGATCGACGTCCAGGCCCGGGCCAGCGCCGCCGCGAAGCGCAGGTGCATGCCCGGGAGGTCGTCGCCCTCGACCTCGAGCACCTCGTAGCCGTGACCCTCAAGCAGCGACCGGACCTCGGCCGGCGGCTTGCGTGCCAGCACCGTCGGGCCGGAGATCTTCGCGCCGTTGAGGTGCAGCACCGGCAGCACCGCGCCGTCGTGAGTCGGGTCGAGGAACGAGATCCCCTTCCACGACCCCTCGAGCGGACCGGTCTCGGCCTCGCCGTCCCCGACGACCGCGACGGCAAGCAGGTCGGGGTTGTCCATCACCGCGCCGAAGGCGTGGAGCAGGACGTAGCCGAGCTCGCCCCCCTCGTGGATCGAACCGGGCGTCGGCACCGACACGTGGCTCGGGATGCCGCCGGGGGTCGAGAACTGCCGGAACAGCCGGGCCATCCCCTCGGCGTCCTGGGAGATGGCCGGGTAGACCTCGCTGTAGGTGCCCTCCAGCCAACCGGCCGCGACCAGCGCCGGGCCGCCGTGGCCGGGGCCCGCGAGGTAAAGCGACGCCTGGCCGGTGCGCTGCACGAGCCGGCTCAAGTGGGCGTAGATGAACGACAGCCCGGGGCTGGTGCCCCAGTGGCCGATCAGCCGCGGCTTGACGTGACCGGCCTGCAGCGGCTCCCGCAGCAGCGGGTTCGCCTGCAGGTAGATCTGCCCGACGGTCAGGTAGTTGCAGGCCCGCCACCAGGCGTCCAGCGCCCTCAGCTCGTCCCGGCCCGGGGAGGCCAACGCCTGCTCGAGGTCCTGCGCACCATCGGTTCTCGTCATGTGTGCTCCGTCCTGGTCGACTGCGCTCCGCTCGAGCGGACGCGCACGATCTCGGTGGCAGTGTCCATCACCGCGTCGGGCGGCCGGGTCGTGTCGAGCACGTGCGCCTCCGGCCACGGCGCGAAGCGCTCGGCGAGCAGGGCCGCCGTCCGCGGGCCGACGTCGGAGGCGTCCCGGCCCTCGGCCG
>JAJAYV010000359.1 GCA_026786045.1 Frankiaceae bacterium
CCGGGTCCTCGGGTGCACGCCGCACAGCACGACGTCGGCGCGCTTGCTGGTCAGCGGCAGCTGGTACTCGACCAGCACCTCGACGTCGTCGAGGCCGGCCTGCACCAGGTCGGCGGACAAGGTGTGCAGGCTGCGCTCCCAGGACCGGATCTCGGCCGGCGCGGGCGAACGGGCGAGTCGATGCCGGTACTGCTCGACGAGCCTGGGCACCAGGCTGCCGTCGAGCATCTGCGCGCGGAACTGCGCCACAGCGGCACGGTAGAGCGGCATGACGCGACCCCGGACGAAGGTAGGAGAGACCTACCTGCGGGTGGGGGCTCGTCGGGTGTCGCTGACTCGCTCGTCGGGCCGCAGTGCTTGACGGGTGGCACCGTACGCGACCGGGTGCCACTTCCGCTCGCGGCGCTGGAACCGCCGCGGGCGACAAGGGAAGTCTTTTGGGCGCTAGCACTTCTGTCGCGGCCGCGCTAGGGTTGTGGACGTGTCGGAGATGACGGTGCGAGATGCCGCGGCGCGGCTCGGCGTGGACCCGTCCCGGGTGCGCGCCCTGGTGGGATCCGGCGCGCTCGCGGGCCGGCGCTTCGGGTCGCAGTGGATGGTGCGGCGTGACGCCGTCGAGCGCCGCGCCGAGCTGGTCGGCGCGGGCGCCAGGTCCCGGGCGATGTCCGCGCGGACGGCCTGGGCCGCTGCCGATCTTCTCGACGGGGGGAAGGCGACATGGCTGACGACGAGCGAGCGGGCACGGCTGCGCGCCCGCCTCGCCTCCCATGCCGCTGGCGGCTGGCAGACGTACGCCCGGTGGCTGTCGTCCCGGCAGACCGCCGCGACGCGCTACCGGATCGCGGACCGCGACGTGGCGGGGCTGCTGGCCGACGACGGGATCGTCGCGACCGGCGCCAGCGCCGCCGCCACCCACGCGCTCGGGCTCGGGTCCGCCGGGCAAGCCGAGGTCTACGCCGACTCCGCGACCGAGCGCCGGCTCGTCGAGGACTGGTTCCTCATCCGCAGCGACACCGGCAACCTCCTGGTGCGCGCCGTGGACGGCGACTGGCACCGTCGCACCGGCTCCGTCGTCGACGGCCGGGCCGTGGCGGCCAGGCTGATGGTCGCGGTCGACCTGCTCGACGCCGACGACGCCCGATCCCGGGCCGCCGGCGAGAACCTGCTCGCGCGGCTCTTGGCCGACCACGCCGCCTCCCGCCGCACCGCGAAGGACAGCCGCCGTGTCGGGTGACCGCCTGCCCGGCAACAGGGAGGCCCTCGACGCGATCGCGGCGCTCACCGGGCGGTCCGGCTCCGACATCACCGACGAATTTCCATCTGAGTGCGCGGGAGGCGACAGGACCCGCGCTGACCCCGCAGACGTCGAGCAGGTCCTGCGGTCCCTGATCAACCGCGTCCGAAACGCCCCTGCGCTGCCGTGGGACCGCAAGGCCGGGCTGCAGGACACGCTCACCGCGATGATGACCGACCCACCAGACTGCAGCAACGCCGAGGTCGACGCGTGGCGGCGCCTGGTCCGGCACCATCCGCAGGAGATCCGCACGCTCGACCGGTCCCCGGTCGTCCTCCCCGTGATGGACGAGCCGCAGGAAGCGGCCTGGCACGCGCTGATGGACTTCGACCTCGACCTGGACGAGACATGGGTCCTCGTCGGCGGGCAGATGACGATGATCCACTGCTTGGAGCACGGAGTGGACGGCTATCGCGCCACCGACGACGGTGACATCGTCCTCGGTGTCTGGACCCGCCGGGACGCCCTGTCGACGGCCGCCCGGCTCCTGCTCGACCGCGACTTCGTCGCCGTCGACACCGCCGACGGCTTCGGCTACCGCTACGCCCGCGGGACGACCGTCATGGACCTGCTCCTGCCCGAAGGGCTCGAACGGCAGCGCCACCAGCCGAGAGCCGCCGGCGGCAGACCCGGACTGCCCGTCGAGGGCGGGAACCAGGCTCTCATCCGCGCCGAGCGCCTGCCCGTCCGCCTGGGCGGCAGGACCGGCCACGTCCTGCGCCCCAGCCTGCTCGGCGCGCTCGTCTCCAAGAGCGCCGCGCTCGTCGCCGACAGCCGCGACCCGGACCGGCACCGTGACGACATCGCGCTACTGGGCCAGGTCGCCTACCAGTCGGGCATGCGCGAGCTCCGTGACCAGGCCACGCCCCACGATCGGCGCCGGCTGCGAAAGGCCCTCGCGACCATGCCCGACAGCCATCCGTCGTGGCGCCGCATCCAGAACCCCGTGGAAGTCCGCGACGGACTGAGCCGCCTGTCCCCGGTGTGACCTCGGCGGGCGGACACCCGGCGAGCCGCTGTTCACGTTCGAGGACCGGATCTCGGCCGACGCGGGCGAACGGGCCAGGCGATGCCGGTACTGCTCGACGAGCCTGGGCACCAGGCTGCCGTCGAGGATCTGCGCGCGGAACTGCGCCACAGCGGCACGGTAGAGCGGCACGACGCGACCCCGGACGAAGGCAGGAGAGACCTACCTGCGGGTGGGGGCTCGTCGGGTGTCGCTGACTCGCTCGTCGGGCCGCAGTGCTTGACCCGCCGCAACCTACGCGATCCGGCGGAGGCCTGTGGACATCGCACGCGGGTTGTCGGCGGTCGGCCGTAGGACATGGGCAGAAGACCCGAGGAGGAACGATGGAGGACGTCGAGGCCGCTGTGATCGCCGCGGCCGAGGAGCACCTGCGCGCCTGCCAGGTGGCCGACCAGCGGCCCAGGCCGGACGACTGCCTGCCCTGCTACCTGCACCGCGCGCTCCGCGGCATGGAGTGCGACGGAAAGCTCAGCCTGACGCACGAGTGGCAGGGGCACCAGCGCGTGCGAGGCCGTCGTACGGGAGGGCTCACTGTCTTCCTGAGAAGTCGTGGTGGCTTCTGCGACTGCGAGGTGCTGATGAACGTCTACCCGGACCGCGAGCCCGACCTCGTCCCGGGTCGCGACCGGTGCTCGCACCCGGCGTGGCGCTGACATCTGTGGAGTCCAGCGCCAGAATGACTCCGTGCGCACGACGGTGAACATCGACGACAGGCTGCTTCGTCAGGCCAAGCTGGAAGCCGCCCGCAGCAACCGCAGTCTCGGAGACGTCGTCGACGACGCCCTCCGCCTACTCCTTGCGCCTGCCGGCCGAAGGCGCACTGCGCCGCAGCTCGACCTGCCGGTCTTCGGCGGCAGCGGACTGCGCCCGGGAGTGGACCTCGAGGACCAGGAGGGGCTGGCGGCCCTGCTCGACGACGCCGTACCGCGGGCTGCTGGCTGACGTCAACTCTTCCTGTACGCGCACCGACCCGAGAGCCCGCGGCACGAGGACTACCGCGCCTGGCTCGGGCAGGCCCTGACCGGACGCGTGCCCTTCGGGGTGAGCGAGAGCGTGCTCGCCTCCGTCCTCCGGATCGCCACCCACCACCGCGTCTACCTCGAGCCGACGCCTCTCGACGTCGCTCTGGAGTTCTGCGAAGCGGTCGTCACCGCCCCCGC
>JAJAYV010000360.1 GCA_026786045.1 Frankiaceae bacterium
GCCGAGACCAGCCCCCAGCCGTACGCCGCATTGCGCCCGTCACCGGTCTCGGCGCCGGCCTCGATGAGCCCCTCGACCTGGTCGGGGGTGAGCGAGGAGTCAGCGGACCGCAGCAGGGCAGCGAGCCCGGAGACGTACGGCGCGGCCATCGAGGTGCCCTCGAGCCAGTCGTGGCCGTAGTCGCCGACGGTGCTGAGGATCCCGTCGGTGAAGCTCGGGCGGCTGTTGCCGCCGGGGGCGGCGACGTCGACGTGCCGGTTGGCGCTGCTGTAGTCGGCGACCCGGCTGTCGGAGGTGACCGCGCCGACCGAGATCACGCCGTTGCACGACGCCGGCACGCTGGTCGCGCCCGGGCTCTCGAGCTGGGAGTTGCCGGCGGCCGCGACGACCACGACCCCGTTCGCGCGGGCAGCGTCGATCGCGGTCTGGAAGGCGGTGCTGCAGGTGCCGCCCGGGCTGCCAAGGCTGAGGTTGACGACGTCGGCGCCGGCGCTCGCGGCGGCCTGCAGCGCGGCAACGACGTCGGCCTCGCTGGCGCCGCAGCCGGCGCCGTCCTCGGTGAAGACGGCGTAGTCGAGCAGCGAGACGTCCCACAGGACACCGCTCACACCCGCGCCGTCGCCGCCCTGCGCGCCGACGATGCCGGCGACGTGCGTGCCGTGGCTGCTGTCGCAGCGGCGGTTGTCGGTGCCGGTGCGGCGCAGGCTGTTGACGCCGCCGGCAAAGGTGCGCTGCTCCTTGACCCGGAGCTTCAGGTCGGGGTGGCGGGCGTCGACGCCGTCGTCGAGCACAGCGACGACCGTGCCTGGGCCGCCGATGCCGATCGCGCTCCAGGCCGTCTCCACGCCGGTGAGCTGGTGGGCCCACTGCGCGTCGTAGAGCGGGTCGTCCGGCCGGGCCAGTGAGGTCAGCCGGCGGGACCGCTCGACCGCGACGACGGCGGGGTCGGCGGCCAGCGCCGCGGCAGCAGCCCGCTCCCGGCCCGGGGCGACCTCGACCCGGGCGACCCGGCCGCCGAGCGCGCGACCCGCCCCGCCGCGCCAGACACCGCCCGCCGCGATCCGGTCCGTCGCGGCGCGACCGGTGGTGGTGACGAGCAGGACGCCGGGCTCGAGCCCGGATCCCGACAGCAACGGCGGGGACAGCACGCTGCTGGGCCGCGGCGTGAACCGGTCGACGAGCGCTCGGTCGGGCGCCGCCAGGGCCGGGCTCGACGTCGCGACCAGCCCCACGGCAGCCGCCAGCACGACCGCCCGCACCCCGATCCGCACCCTGACTCGCACCCCGATCCGCACCCCGATCCGCCCGCCGATCCGCACCTTGCTCCTGCCCAGTCCGTCGCCGGCCCGTCACGCACCGTACGGTCCTGCTTCCTAGGACGTCGTGATCATCCTCCAGTCAGCCCCCCGGTCGAACCGGGATCGGAGAGCAGCCGCGACTGCGCGGAGCGCTCCTCCTCCGCCGACAGCGGTACGGGAGGTGTCGACGTCCGCGACTGCGTGCTGAAGGACCCGGGGCCGCTGCCGGGGACGAGCACGAGCGCACTGGACACCGCGCGCTCGGGACCGTCCGACGGGCGGTTCTGCACCTCGCCGCCGACGACCATCGTCGTCGAGCCGCCGCCGTCGAGGTTGAGCGCGTCGGTGGCGCCGAGGTCGACGAACAGCCGGGCCAGCTCCCGCAGCGACATGCCGACGCTGCCGTCGGCGCCGCGGCCGTCGACCGTGACGATGAGGACGGTGCCGTCGGCCTTGTAGCCGACCGCCGTGCGCGGGTTGCGGGCCGAGAACGGGTCGGTGCCGTCGACGTTGCCCGCGACGACCGCGCCGCCCTCGAGCAGGGTCGGGTTGCCGCCGAGCGTGTCGAGCACGTCGCGCCAGCCCACCGACCAGGACAGCTCGATGCGCTGCCCGGGCTGCAGATCGCGCACCAGCCCCACGTGCTCGCCCGCGACGGGCGAGGTGAGCAGCTCGTCGGACCCGGCCAGCTCCTCGCCGTCGCAGCGGGTGGCGAGGACCTCGTACGCCTGGAGGGTGCGCCCGTCGCCGTCCAGACCGGGGACGCCGGCGGGGCGGATGCGGGCGGCGCAGGTGTCCTGCGGGTACGGCGCGTAGGCCCCACCCTGCGGGGTGGACAGCGCCAGTCCGTCGAAGCCAGAGCCAACGGCGTTAACCCGGGTCACCGGCGCCGTCTCGCCGGTGTCGGGCACGGCGACCTCGACGTCGACGTCCGGGAAGCCCAGCCGCGGGGTGAGGGTGCGCGACTCGACGGCGACGTTGCGGCCCAGCAGCTGCGGGGTCTGCACGAGCCGACCGTCCTTGGCGAAGGCGTGCACCGGCCGGCCGCCGGCGAGCGCGAAGTCGCCGTTGACGGCCACGACCGCGTCCGTCCGCCGGGCCATGGCCGACGTGGTCTCGAGGCCGGGCAGGGCGTCCTGCGCGAGCACGGTGTCCAGCCGCCAGGTCGCCTCGGGGGCGACGCTGACGATCTTGCCGGACCACGGGCCGCGCCGGTCGGCCAGCGTCCGCAGGGTGACGCCGGGGGCGAGCTGGCCGTCCGGCGCGCGGAAGCAGGGGCGCAACCCCTCGACGTCGCTGCCGAGCGCGGCCGGCCCACCGAGCAGCGTGACGGGCGGGAAGTCGTGCCGGTCCATCTCGTTGTGGACGGGCCCGGGGATGCAGGTCGGCGGGACGAGCAGCACCGGGGCGTTGGCGGCTGCGGCGGCCGGGCCGCCGGCGAGCGCGTCGGCGAAGCCCTGGCCCGTGGCGAGGTAGAGCGCGTCCGGCCGGCCGGGGACCGACTGGGCGATGGCCGTGGCGGTGGCGTAGCGGTCGGGGCCGGCGATGCGGCTGACCGAGAGGCCGTAGCCGCGCAGCTGCTCCTCGACCTGGGCCGAGACGGCCCCGGTGCCGCCGAGGACGACGATCCGCTGCGGCAGCAGGCGGAGCAGCTCGGAGCCGGTGGCGGGCGGCAGGGTGTCGCGGTCCGTGAGCAGGACCGGCGCGCCGGCCCGCCCGGCAGCGGCGGCGCCGGCCAGCGCGTCGGGGTAGTCGGTGCCGGTCGCGACGTAGGCGACGGGGACCCCCGGGCTGAAGACGGTCCGCGAGACGAGCGCCGCGGTGTCGTAGCGCCCGGCGCCGGCTAGGCGCTGGACCTTCAGCCCGGCGTCGGTGAGCTGGGCCTCGGCCTGCTCGGACACCGCGCCGGTGCCGCCCAGCAGGAGCACCCGCTGCGGCGCGAGCCGGTCGAGCTCGGTGAGGACGGCGTCCGGCACGGCGTCCTTTGCGGTCAGCAGGACCGGACCGCCGAGCTCGGCGGCGGCCGGCCCGCCGGACAGCGCGTCGGGGAAGTCCAGGCCGGTGGTCAGCACGACGGTGCCGGCCCCGAGCGGGTGGCTGGCCCGTGAGACGGCGACGGCGGTGCTGAAGCGGTCGGTGCCGGACAGCCGGCTGACCTCCGGGTCGGCGGCGGCGGGTGCCGCGGTGGTGGTGAGCAGGAGCGGGACGAGGGCGGCGAGACCGGTCAGACCGGCGAGCAGGCGAGGGGGGTGCACGACCCAAGGGTGCAGCCTCAACGCCGCTTCCGTGGGCATATGAGCGGAGTGTCATCTTCAGGACAGCGCGGCGACCGCCTCGGCGAGGGTGCCCCCGCTGACCGCCCCGTCGCCGCCGAAGGCCGTCACCGTGCTGGTCAGCCTTGCGTGGTCGCGCAGGTAGGCACGGGTGGCGTCGCCCAGCGCCGCAGGTCCGGCGCTCAGCAGCAGCGGGACC
>JAJAYV010000361.1 GCA_026786045.1 Frankiaceae bacterium
CCGACGTTCTCGGCCCCGTCCCGGCGGGCGAGGTCACCGAGCGGGTCCTGCTGCGCGCGGCCCGCACCGACGGCGGCGCCCTCGCCGCCGCGCTCAAAGCGGCCGCGGGCGTGCGCAGCGCCCGCAAGGCGGAGCCCGTGCGGGTCGAGCTCGACCCCCGCACGCTCGCATAGCCTGGGGACGTGGCCACCCGACCGATCCGCCTGCTCGGCGACCCCGTCCTGCGCACCCCCGCCGCCGAGGTGACCAGCTTCGACAAGGAGCTGCGCACCCTCGTCAAGGACCTCGCCGACACGATGATCGAGGCGCCGGGCGTGGGCCTGGCCGCACCGCAGCTCGGCGTGGGCCTGCGCGTGTTCGTCTACGACGTCGACGACGTGCTCGGCCACCTGGTCAACCCGGTGCTGCACTTCCCGACCGACGAGGAGCAGGACGGGCCCGAGGGCTGCCTGTCGCTGCCCGACCTCACCTTCGACTGCATCCGTAAGCAGGACGTCGTCGCGCACGGCCAGAACGTCTACGGCGATCCGGTCACCGTCTCCGGCAGCGACCTGCTCGCCCGCTGCATCCAGCACGAGACCGATCACCTCGACGGCGTGCTGTTCATCGACCGGCTCGACGCCGAGACCAAGAAGGCCGCGATGGCCGCGATCCGCGACGCCGAGTGGGCCCAGCCGCCGGTGGTGAAGGTCAGCCCGCATCCGCTGTTCGGCCGCGCGCGGTGACGGCCCCTTGAGGCTGGTCTTCGCGGGCACCCCCACCGCCGCGGTCCCGTCGCTGGAGGCGCTGCTCGCCAGCTCGCACGATGTCGCCGCCGTCGTCACCCGCCCCGACGCCCCCGCCGGTCGCGGCCGGACGCTGCGACCCAGCCCGGTCCGGGAGCGGGCCGAGGCCGCGGGCATCGACGTGCTCACCCCTACCTCCCCGCGCGACCCCGACTTTGCCGCACAGCTGCGGTCGATCGCCCCCGACTGCTGCCCGGTCGTCGCGTACGGCGCCCTCGTCCCGCAGGACGTGCTCGACATCCCGCGGCTGGGCTGGGTCAACCTGCACTTCTCGCTCCTGCCGGCCTGGCGCGGCGCCGCGCCCGTCCAGCACGCGCTGCTGCACGGTGACGAGGTCACGGGAGCGACGACCTTCCGGCTCGAGGCCGGCATGGACACCGGCCCCGTCCTCGGCGTCACCACCGAGCAGGTACGACCCGGCGACACCAGCGGCGACCTGCTCGACCGGCTGGCCATCGCGGGCGCCGGGCTGCTCGTCGCCACCCTCGACGCCCTGGAGCAGGGCGCGCTCGTGCCCGTCCCGCAGCCGAGCGACGGCGTCAGCCTCGCGCCGAAGATCACCGTCGACGACGCCCGGGTCGACTGGACCGCCCCCGCCGTCCGGGTCGACCGGCTCGTGCGCGCCTGCACCCCGGCGCCCGGCGCCTGGACGACCTTGCGCGCCAAGCGGGTCAAGCTCGGCCCGGTCGTCCCGGTCGAGGACGTCGTGCTCGCTCCCGGCGAGGTGCGCGACGGGATGGTCGGGACCGCGACGCACGCCGTCCGCCTGGGCGGGGTCCGGCCCGAGGGCAAGGGCGCGATGCCGGCCGCCGACTGGCTGCGCGGCCTGCGCCTCGAGCCGGGGGAGCGCTTCGCATGACCCCGCCCCCGCAGAAGCCCCCGCAGAAGAAGCCGGACCGCCGGGCCGCGCGCCCCTACCGCCCGCCAGCCGATGACAAGCCGCGCCGTGCCGCCTACGACGTGCTCGAGGCCGTCCGCAGCAAGGACGCCTACGCCAACCTGGTCCTGCCGGGCCTGCTGCGCGAGCGCGGCATCACCGGCCGCGCCGCCGCGCTCGCGACCGAGCTGGCGTACGGCGCGCTGCGCGGGCAGGGGCTGTACGACGCGGTGATCCAGGCCTGCGTGGACCGCCCGCTGAAGCAGGTCGACCCGCCGGTGCTCGACGTGCTGCGGCTCGGCGCGCACCAGCTGCTGCGCACCCGCATCCCCCCGCACGCCGCCGTCTCCGCCACCGTCGACCTGGCCCGCCGGGTCGTCAGCGCGGGACCGGTCGCCTTCGTCAACGCGGTGCTGCGCAAGGTGGCGGCCAAGGACCTCGCCACCTGGGGCGCCGATCTCAAGCCGGTCGACGACCGGCTGGCCGCGCTCGCCTTCGAGCACAGCCACCCGACGTGGATCGCCAGCGCTTTCCGCGACGCGCTCGGCGGCGACCTCTGGCAGACCGGCGCAGCACTGGCCGCCGACGACGCCCGCCCCGAGGTGCACCTGGTCGCCCGCCGGATGTCGCGGGACGACCTCGTCGCGCAGAGCGGCGGCACGCCTGGGCCCTGGTCGCCGTACGCCGTCCGGCTCTCCGAGGGCGACCCCGGGGCGCTGGACGCGGTGCGGCACGGCCACGCCGGCGTGCAGGACGAGGGCAGCCAACTGGTGGCGCTCGCCCTCGCGAACGCCCCGCTCGAGGGCCCGGACGGGCTCTGGGTCGACCTGTGCTCTGGCCCGGGCGGCAAGGCGGCGCTGCTGTCCGCGCTCGGCGAGCAGCGCGGCGCCCGCTTGCTCGCGCTCGAGGTCCAGCACCACCGCGCCCGGCTGGTGAAGCGCAGCGGCACTCCCGACGTCGTCACCGCCGACTCGCGCACCCCGCCGCTGCGGCCCGGCACGGTCGACCGCATCGTCCTGGACGCGCCCTGCAGCGGGCTCGGGGCGCTGCGCCGACGGCCCGAGGCGCGCTGGCGACGCAAGCCGTCAGACCTGCCCGGCCTGATGCGGCTGCAGGGCGAGCTGCTCGCCTCGGCCGTGCGGCTGCTCCGCCCGGGCGGCGTCCTCGTCTACGCGACCTGCTCGCCGCACCTGGCCGAGACCGTCGTGCCGGTCGGCGACGTCGTGCGCAAGGACCCGACCGTCGAGCAGCTCGACGTGCGACCGCTGCTGCCGGGCGTGCCGGACCTCGGCGACGGCCCGCACGTGCAGCTGTGGCCGCACCTGCACGGCACCGACGCGATGTTCATGGCGCTGCTGCGCAAGCGGTCCTAGCTGCCCGCTCGACGGCACGGAGCGTCCACGGAACGTCATGAGGCTGACCTATCCTCGCGGCGACCCGATCCGAGGAGTTGTCGTGCCCCGTCGTGCCCAGATCTCGCCGAGCATCCTGTCGGCGGACTTCGCGCGCCTGGCCGACGAGCTCGCCCGTATCGACGGGACCGCCGACTGGGCCCACGTTGACATCATGGACAACCACTTCGTGCCGAACCTCACGCTCGGGCTGCCGGTCGTCGAGGCGGTGCTCAAGAGCACCTTGCTGCCGGTGGACTGCCACCTGATGATCGAGGACCCCGACCGCTGGGCGCCGGCGTACGCCGAGGCCGGCGCGGCCAGCGTCACTTTCCACGCGGAGGCAGCCGCGGCGCCCGTGCGGCTGGCCCGCGCGCTGCGCAAGCAGGGCGCCCGCGCCGGCATGGCGCTCAAGCCGGCCACCCCGGTCGAGCCCTACCTCGACCTGCTTCCCGAGCTCGACATGCTGCTGCTCATGACCGTGGAGCCGGGCTTCAGCGGGCAGAGCTTCCTCGACGTCGTGCTGCCCAAGATCCGCCGGGCGCGCGCGGCGATCGGCGACCTCGACCTGTGGCTGCAGGTCGACGGGGGCGTCTCCGCCGACACGATCGAGGCGTGCGCCGAGGCCGGCGCCGACGTCTTCGTCGCGGGCTCGGCCGTCTACGGCAAGGACGACCCGGCCGCCGCCGTCGAGGCGCTGCGCGCGCTGGCCGCGCCGCTGGTGGGCCGCTCGTGAGCCGCCCGTGACGGGCCGCGTCCTGGTCGCCGACGACGACACCGACATCGCCCGCTTCATCGAGCTCAACCTCACCCTCGAGGGCTACCAGGTGCAGGTCGTGCACGACGGGGCGAGCGCGCTGCAGGCCGCCCTCGACGACCCACCCAACCTCGTCCTGCTCGACGTGATGATGCCGTCGATGGACGGCGTCGAGGTGCTGCGCCGGCTGCGGGCCAGCGCGGCGACGGCCGTGACGCCGGTCGTGCTGCTCACCGCGCGGTCGCTGTCGGCCGACAAGGTGGTCGGGCTGACCGCGGGCGCCGACGACTACATCGTCAAGCCGTTCGACACCCTCGAGCTGCTCGCCCGCGTTCAGACGACGCTGCGGCGCACCGCTGAGGCGCGGTCGGCGTCGCCGCTGACCGGGCTGCCGGGCAACCACCGGATCGAGCTGGAGGTCGCGGCGCGGGCCGCGGCGGGCGGCTACGCCGTCTGCCACGTCGACCTCGACGAGTTCAAGGCGTTCAACGACGCGTACGGCTTCCTGCGCGGCGACCAGCTGCTGCTCGCGCTGTCCCGCTGCCTGCAGAGCGCGGCCGCCGCCGCGGGGGAGCCGCCGGTCTTCATCGGCCACGTCGGCGGCGACGACTTCATCGTCGTCTCTACCCCCGCCCAGGCCGAGGTGCTCGGACAGGCGGTCGTCAAGGGCTTCGACCAGCAGGTCGGTGGCCACTACGACGCGACCGACCTCGAGCGCGGGCACCTCGAGGTGGCCGACCGGCGCGGCGTCCTGCGCCGCCACCCCGTCGTTGCGGTGAGCATCGGCGGCGCCTGGCACGGCGGCGGCGACCGCGACACGCGCGAGGTGGGCGCCGCCGCGGCAGAGATGAAGCGCTGGGCCAAGACGCAGGCCGGGTCGATCGTCGCCGTCGACCGTCGCGGCTGAGCCGCGCATTCAGGGACCGCGGCTGAGCTGCGCTGTAAAGGACCGCAGCTAGCCGCGCCAGGGGCGACAGCGGCAACAGCGGCTGAGCCGCTGCCGCCCCTGCGTGGCAGACTGGGCGGCGACAGTCACGCGCGCTCCGGGGCAGGTGAGATTCCTGACCGGCGGTGACAGTCCGCGACCCGCTCGTAGCCAGCCAGCGGTGGACCCGGTGGAACTCCGGGACCGACGGTGAAAGTCCGGAGGAGAGGTAG
>JAJAYV010000362.1 GCA_026786045.1 Frankiaceae bacterium
AGGGTGCGGTCCGGGGCGCGGAAGCGCAGCGCCCAGGCCAGCGACCGCTTGCCCTCGCCGACCTGCGGTCCCGTGAAGACGTCGAACAGCCGCAGCCCCTCGAGCAGCTCCCCCGCGCCGGCCCGCAGCGCGGCCTCGACGTCGGCGGCCGGGACCGCCCGGTCGACGACGAGCGCCACGTCGACCGACGCAGGCGGGAAGTGCGACACGACCGGCGCGGGCAGCGGGCCGCGCTCGGCGGCCCGGTCGACGAGCAGGTCGAGGTTGGCCTCGCCGGCGCAGGTGCGCGCCAGCAGACCGAGCGCGCCGACTACCCGCGGGTGGAGCTCGCCGGCCAGGCCCACCCGCTGCCCGTCGAGGAGCAGCTCGGCGCAGCGGCCCGGGTGGTAGGGGTAGACGTCCGCCGCGCGCGGCTGCAGCGTCAGGCCGAGGGTGCTCCCGAGCTCGACCAGCGCACTGATCGCGGCGTCCCACGAGGCAGGCGCGCCGGCCAGCGCGAGGCCGACGTGGCGGGGCTGCGCCGGCAGGGCGGCGTCAAGGGCGGCCAGCTGCTCGTCGGTCGGACGCCCCTGGATGCCCGGCGCGGCAGCAGACGAGCCGCGGCCGACGAAGACGTGGCCGGTCTCGAAGACGGCCACGTCGCTCAGGCCGCGGCCGGTGTTGCGGGCGACGACGGTCAACAGGCCCGGCAGCAGTGTCGGGCGCAGCAGCGCCTCCTCGGCCGAGAGCGGGTTGAGCACCCGCGGGCACTGCATCCCGCCGCCGAGGGCGTCGAGCGCCTCCTCGCCGACGAACGGCGGGGTGACGACCTCGACCAGCCCGGCGGAGGCGAGCGCGCGCGAGGCAGTACGACGCAGCCGCTGGCCGGCGGTCAGGCCGCGGCCGGCGGGCGCCGCCGGCAGGACGACCGGGATGGTGTCGTAGCCCTCGAGCCGCAGCACCTCCTCGATGAGCTCGGCCCGGCCGGTCAGGTCGGGCCGCCAGCTCGGCGGGAGGACCTCGAGCGGGTCCTGGCCGGCGACGGCGCAGCCGACGTCCTCGAGCCGGCGCCGCACGACCTCCGGGGCGTAGTCGCGACCGGCCAGCCGGCCGGCGGCGTCCAGGGGCAGGGTCAGCGCGGGAGCCGCCGCGACGGTGTCCACGTCGGTGACCGGCCCAGCGGTGGCCCCGCCGAGCTCGACGAGCATCCGCACCGCGACCTCGGCCGCGGCGGGCGCGAGCAGCGGGTCGACGCCCCGTTCGTACCGCCGGCTGGCCTCGGACGGCAGGCGGTGGCGGCGGGCGGTACGGGCGATCGACAGCGGCGCGAAGTGCGCGCTCTCCAGCAGGATCGAGGTGGTCCCGGCGGTCACCTCGGTGGGTCCGCCGCCCATCACGCCGGCGAGGGCGATGGGGCCGCTGCCGTCGGTGATGAGCAGGTCCTCGGGGTCGAGCGCCCGGTCCTGCCCGTCGAGGGTGGTGAGCCGCTCCCCCGCCGTCGCGCGGCGCACGACGACCTCGCCCTGCAGCGCGTCGAGGTCGAAGGCGTGCAGCGGCTGGCCGAGCTCGATCATCACCGCGTTGGTGACGTCGACAGCCAGCGAGACCGACCGCATGCCGGCCAGCACCAGCCGACGCTGCAGCCACGCGGGCGAGGCTGCCGTCGGGTCGAGCCCGGTGACGACGCGCGCGACGTAGCGGTCGCAGCCGTCGGGGGCGTCGACGCGCACGGCGTAGCCGTCCTCGGACACCGGCGGCACCTCGGCCAGGCCCGGGTCGGCGAGCGCCAGCCCGAAGGCGGTGGCGGTCTCGCGGGCCACCCCGCGCACCGACAGCTGGTAGCCGCGGTCGGGGGTGACGGCGATGTCGAGCACCTCGTCGCGCAGGGCCAGCAGCTCGACGACGTCGACGCCCAGCGCGGTGTCGGCGGGCAGCACGAAGATCCCATCGGCGTCGTCGGACAGCCCCAGCTCGGCGCCGGAGCAGATCATCCCGTCCGAGGTGCGGCCGTACGTCTGGCGGGTGGCGATCCGGAAGTCGCCCGGCAGCACCGCGCCGGGGGTGGCGAAGGCGATCCGGTCGCCGGCGACGAAGTTCGTGGCGCCGCAGACGACCTCGTGGACACGTGCACCCACGTCGACGTGGCAGTACCGGATCGGCTTCTTGAACTCGGCCAGCTCCTCGACGTCGAGGACCTCGCCGGTGACGACGCCGGAGACGTCGTGGCCGTGGCGGTGGACCTGCTCGACCTCGAGGCCGGCGCGCACGAGCGCAGCCGCGATCTCGTCGGCGGATGCGGTCAGGCCGGGCACGAGCTCGCGCAGCCAGGACACGGGGACGCGCACGTCAGGCCTCCTGTCCGAGGGCGAGGGTGAAGCGCTGATCGCCCTCGTAGAAGTCGCGGATGTCGGTGATGCCGTGGCGGAACATCAGGGTGCGGTCCAGCCCCATGCCGAAGGCGAAGCCGCTGTAGCGCTCGGGGTCGACGCCGCAGGCGCGCAGCACGGCGGGGTTGACCATGCCGCAGCCGCCCCACTCGATCCAGCCCTCGCTCGAGCAGACGCGGCAGGGCTCGCCACCCGGCTCGGCCGAGGCGCCGCGGCACCGGAAGCACTGCAGGTCCAGCTCGGCCGACGGCTCGGTGAAGGGGAAGTAGTTGGGCCGGATGCGGGTCGTGATGCCCTCGCCGAACATGGCCGTGGCCAGGTGGTCGAGCGTCCCGCGCAGGTGGGCCATCGTGATCCCCTCGTCGACGCACAGCCCCTCGACCTGGGCGAAGACCGGCGAGTGCGTCGCGTCGAGCGCGTCGGCGCGGTAGACCCGGCCGGGGCACACGACGTAGACCGGCAGCTCGCGGGTCAGCAGCGAGCGGACCTGCACCGGTGAGGTGTGGGTGCGCAGCACCAGGCCGCTGCCGGCCGGCTCGACGAACAGCGTGTCCTGCATCTCGCGGGCCGGGTGGTCGCCGCCGAAGTTGAGTGCGTCGAAGTTGAACCACTCGTGCTCGACCTCGGGGCCCTCGGCGACCTCCCAGCCCATGGCGACGAAGACGTCGGCGACCCGATCGGAGACGGTCGTCAGCGGATGGCGCGCCCCGACCGGGCGGGGCGGCAGGACGGTGACGTCGACGGCCTCCTCGACGAGCACCCGTTCATCGCGTTCGACCTCGAGCTCGACCCGCCGGGCCTCCAGGGCCGCACTGACGGCCTGCGCGACGACGTTGACGCGCTTGCCGGCTTCAGCCTTCTCGGGGCCGGGCAGGCCGCCGATGGCCTTGCGCGCCTGCGCGACCAGCGAGCGGTCGCCGACGTGGGCGGTACGAGCGGCGGCGAGGGCATCGAGCGAGCCGGCTGCGGCGAAGGCGGCCAGGGCGGCGTCGCGGGCGGACTCGAGCGAGGCAGGGCTGAGCAGGTCGGACACGGGTCCCCTTGATCGGGATGTCGGGCGTTCGGGGTCGGCGGACAGTCTCCCAGAGGGGGACACGGGGACGGGGCGCCCGCCGGCCGACTAGAGGCTGATCACTCGATCAGGAAGGCGGGGGTGCCGGCGGGCAGCACGAACCGGAACTCGGCTCCCCCGGCGGGCCCCGGCCCGACCGAGACGCTGCCGCCGTGGGCCTCGACCAGGCCCTTGACGATGTAGAGGCCGAGGCCGGTGCCGCCCCGGCGGTCGCCGCCGCGCCAGAACCGGTTGAAGACCCGGGAGGCGACCGCCTCGGGGATGCCGTCGCCCTCGTCGGAGACGGTGACGACCGCGCCGGCCTCCCCGTCGACGTCCGCAGGGCCGACCGTGACGGTGACGATGCCCTCGCCGTGTCGCAGGGCGTTCTCGACCAGGTTGCCCACGACCTGCTGGAACTTGTCGGGGTCGACCCACATCTCGGGCAGCTCGCCGGAGGCGTGCACGTGGAAGCGGCTGCGCTTCTCGCCGGCGGCGACGTGCCCGGCGACGGCCTTTTCGACGGCGGCGGGCAGGTCGACGACCTGCTTGCGCATCTCGAGCCGGCCGGCGTCGATGCGGCTGACGTCGAGCAGCTCGGTGATCAGGCGCGTGACGCGGTCGGCGTCGGCGTTGACCGTCTGGAGCATGACCTTCTTCTGCTCGTCGGTGAAGCGCTCCCACTTCGCCAGCAGGGTGGCGGTGAAGCCCTTGACGCTGGTCAGCGGCGAGCGCAGCTCGTGCGCGACGGTGCTGACGAGGTTGGCCCGGCTGCGCTCGATCCGCTCCCGGGCGTGGGTGTCGCGCAGCGCGACGACCAGCCGGGCGAGCTCGCGGTCCGGCCCGCGGACGTAGGACGCGGTGACCAACAGCTCGCCGCCGGTGTCGAGGGTGAGCTGGGCCTCCGGCTGGCGGGTGCGACTGCGCAGCCCGCCGTACGGGTCGGTGCACGTCCACCAGTCGCGGCCCTGGCTGTCGGTGAGCAGCAGGACCTCGCGGAAGTCGCGGCCGAGCGCAGCGTCGGAGGTCGTGCCGAGCAGCCGCTCGGCGGCCGGGTTGAGCGCGACGACGCGGCCATCCGGCCCGGCGACGAGGACGCCGTCGGGCAGCTCGTCGTACGCCGCCTTCTCCGGCACGCTGCCCGCCTCCTCCGTGTCGAGAAGGGACCCTATCGGGACAGAGCGCCGCGCGGGGACAGATACCGCCCACCGGTGCGGCAGGATGCCGGCATGGGGCAGCTCGAGGGTCAGGTCGCGATCGTCACCGGCGCGGGCAGCGGTATCGGCCGGGCGACGGCGACGGCCTTCGCCCGGGAGGGCTGCCGGGTGGCTCTGGTCGGCCGGCGGCCCGAGCCGCTGGACGAGCTGGCGGCCGAGCTGGGCGAGGCAGCGCTGGCCGTGCCGGCCGACGTGGCGGACCCGGCGGCGGTCGAAGCGGCCGTCACGCAGGTGCTGGAGGCGTGGGGCCGGGTCGACGTGCTGGTCAACAACGCCGGGCTCAACGTGCCGGGGCGACACCTGCCCGACGTCAGCCCGCAGGACTGGGCCACCGTGCTGGGGGTCAACCTCACCGGGACCTTCGC
>JAJAYV010000363.1 GCA_026786045.1 Frankiaceae bacterium
CCCCCCCCCCCCCCCCCCCCCCCCCCCCCCCCCCCCCCCCCCCCCCCCCCCCCCCCCCCCCCCCCCCCCCCCCCCCCCCCCCCCCCCCGGCCACGGCCGCCGCCGAGCAGGCTGCCCAGCCACCGTAGGTGGCCGGGCTGACGACGCCGTCCTGCGCGACGCCGATCCGCCGCTGGGCTGCGACGGTGGCCTTGCCGGTCGCGGGGCCGAACACCCCCGTCGAGCGCGACCCGGGCGACGTCAATCTGTCCGGCGCGGCGGGCGCGCTCCGGCGTCTCCTGCCACTGCCGGACGTCCGGGCCCCGGTTTCCCTGACGCAGTTTGCGGACCCCTGCGGCTCCTGCGGAGCCTGGGTGCCGGACGGGCCGACGGTCAGCAGGGTGCCCGCGCGCGCCCGGGTGCTCGGCCCGACGACGCCGTCGACGCTGGCCCCCGTCGTTCGCTGCACGGCGACCGTGGCGGCGCGGTCTGCGGCCCGAACTGCCCGTCGACGACGACGCGCGGCAGGTCCAGGACGTTGGCCAGCACGAGCCGCTCCAGCACGCGCTGCCAGTCGCGGACGGCCTGCCCGCTGCTGCCCTGTCGGAGCAGGGGCTCGGCAGCGGTCGCGTCGCTGGCGTGAGTACCGGGAGCCGCCGCGGCGGGGGCGGCGAGCAGCGCGGCGCCGGCCACCGGGGCGAGCAGGAGGCTGGCGCTCACGGCGAGCGCGCCGGTGCGGGTGCGGGTGATGGCGGGTCCTCTTCTCAGGCGTCCTGTCTGTCCTTTCCTGAGTCATGACGCGCGGCCTGTCCGGCACGTTGCCGCCTCCCGCAGGCCTGCTCAGCCGTTGCTTCAGACGTCGCCGGCGTACGGCCCCCTCGCTGGGGGACGCCACCCTGGCCGGGTGAGCGCCAGTCCTGGCCACTGGTCAACGCCGTGGTCATCAGCTGAGGTTGCGTCACAGGCCTCAACAAGGAGCCGAGCACCCTCATCAATGCGAGCCTGACCGAGAAACAGGCCGGTGTTTTGCTCACAAATTGCTCACAAAATTAGCGACACGCCGTGGCCCTCGACGACAGTGCATGGCAGACTGCACCCGCTCTGACCTGCAAGAACGTCACCAGACGACACGAAAGGAGACCGGGTTTTCCCGCCTCATAATCCCTCGGTCGTGGGTTCGAGCCCCACCCGCCCCACGTTGTTCACAGGCGTTGTCGCGACACGTGCCTTCAGGTGCGGCCGGCGCGGGCGCGCTTCGGCCTGCGCAGCATGCGCAACCGGGGTCCTTACTCTGCTGGAGTCCGCCTGCCCATGGCCGACGAGGGACGGCGCTGGGTGCCGGGCTACAGCACCGGCTCCGCGGCACTACCTTCCCCGCATGGATCATGCTGAGCCCCTGGACACCGCGCCCGAGGCGTTGGACGGCTAGCGGGGGGTGCGCGACGACGGTCGGCTGCTGCTGCTGTTCACCTGGGGGGACGCCACGGACGAGTCCGGGGCTGGGGAGTCCGTGCAGGGGGACGGGCCCGAGTGACCGAGCGACGGCTCGACCCGACGACGGGGGAGTGGACGACGTTCGCCACCGCGCGCCAGGACCGGACCTTCCTGCCGCCGGCCGGGCTGTGCCCGCTGTGCCCCACCACCGATCCAGCGCGCCCGACCGAGGTGCCGCGCGACGCGTACGACATCGCGGTCTTCGAGAACCGCTGGCCGGCGCTGTCCGGTCGCCCGCCAGAGCCGGACCTCGACGGGACCTCCCTGTACTCGGTCGAACCCGCCTGCGGCGCCGCCGAGGTCCTCGTGTTCACCAGCCGGCACGACGCGACCCTCGCCGACCTGCCGGTCGCGCAGGTCACCAAGCTCGTCGACGTCTGGGCGCACCGCTACGCCGAGCTCGGTGCGCGGCCGGACGTGGCGTACGTCTTCGCGTTCGAGAACAAGGGCGAGGCGATCGGCGTCACGCTGCACCACCCGCACGGGCAGGTGTACGGCTACCCCGACGTCCCGCCGCGGGTCGCCATCGAGATGCGCGCTGCCCGCGAACATCTCGCCCGGCACGGCACCTGCGTCTGGTGCGACGTCGTCGCGGCCGAGGAGGCCGACGGCGCGCGCCTGGTCCTGCAGGGCGCTGCGGTGAGCGCCTACGTGCCGTTTGCCGCCCGCTACCCGTACGAGGTGCACCTGTCGGTGCGGCGGCACGTCGGCTCGCTGCTGGACCTCGACGCCACCGAGCGACGCGACCTCGCCGAGGTGCTCTCGACCGTGCTCCGCGCGTACGACCGGCTGTACGGCTTCTCCCTGCCCTACGTCCTGTCGGTGCACCAGCGGCCGACCGATGGGGGCGACTGGGACGCGATCAGCCACCTGCACCTCGAGCTCACCCCGCTGCACCGGACGGCGACCAAGCTGAAGTACCTGGCCGGCTCCGAGACGGGCGCGGGGGCGTTCGTCGCCGACGTCCGGCCGGAGGACGCTGCCGGCCGGCTGAGGCAGCTGCTGTCGTGAGCGCCTTCTTCGACCTGGTGGGTCGAGAGCCCGACGGGGTCTGGTCCGCGCCCGGCCGGGTCAACCTCATCGGTGAGCACACCGACTACAACGACGGCTTCGTGCTGCCGGTCGCCGTCGACCGGGGGTGTCGCGCTTCGGTCCGCCGTCGCGACGACGGGATGCTGCGCTGCTGGTCGGTGCAGCTCGGGAAGGGGGCGCAGTCCGCGGTCGCCGAGCTCGTCGCCGGGGTGACCGAGGGCTGGTCGGCGTACGTGCTCGGGGTGGCCTGGGCGCTACGCGAGGCCGGCGTCCCGGTGCCCGGAGCCGATGTCGTGGTGGACAGCGACGTGCCGGCCGGGGCCGGGCTGTCCTCCAGCGCAGCGCTCGAGTGTGCCGTCGGCCTGGCGCTGAGCGAGCTGGCCGGGGTCGAGGTGGACCGGACGGTGCTGGCGCTCGCGGGCCAGCGCGCGGAGAACGAGGTGGTCGGCGCGCCGGTCGGGATCATGGACCAGATGGCGTCGGTGCACGGCCGCGCCGGCTCTGCGGTCCTGCTGGACTGCCGGACGCGCGAGGTGCGGACCGTCCCGCTCCCGCTGCGTGAGCTCGGCCTGGCGCTGGTCGTGCTCGACACCCGGGTCACCCACGCGCACGCGACGGGGGGCTACGCCGCACGGCGGAGGGCATGCGTCGAGGCAGCAGGGCTGCTCGGCGTCGCCGCCCTGCGGGACGTGTCCCTGGAACAGGTCGAGGCGGCCGCGGGAGAGCTCGGTGACGAGAGGCTGCGCCGTGCGCGGCACGTCGTGAGTGAGAACGCGCGGGTGCTGGCCGCGGTGCGGGCGCTGGAGACCGGCGACGTCGCCGCGCTCGGACCGCTCATGGCAGCCAGCCACGCGAGCTTGCGGGACGACTTCGAGGTGTCGGTCGTGGAGCTGGACACGGCGGTCGAGGCCGCGCTCGACGCCGGGGCGGTGGGTGCCCGCATGACCGGCGGCGGCTTCGGCGGGTCGGCCGTCGCCCTCGTGCCACTCGACCTCGTCCCCGCGGTCGCCGAACGAGCTCGCGCGGCGGCCCTGTCCGCCGACCTGCGCCGGCCCGACGTCTACGTCGTCACGCCGAGCGACGGGGCACGTCGACTTTCCTGAGTCAGGCCCCGGCGGCCGGGTCAGCCCTTCAGTCCGCTGCTGGCGACGTTCTCGACGAAGTAGCGCTGCGCCAGGACGAAGACGGTGATCGGCGGGAGCAGAGCGATGACGACGCCCGCGAGGATGAGGTTCGGGGTGTCCGCGGCCCGGCCGCCGAGCACCTGGAGCGACAGCGCCAGCACCCGGTTGTCGAGGTTGCCGGAGTTGATGACGACCAGGGGCCAGACGAAGGAGTTCCAGGCGTAGAGAAACGCGAAGGTCGACAGGGTCGCGATCGCCGGGACGGACAGCGGGACGAAGATCCGCCACAGCACGGTCCAGCGGCTGGCGCCGTCGAGGTAGGCCGCCTCCTCGAGCTCCTTGGGGATCGTGATGAAGAACTGCCGCATGAGGAAGGTGCCGTAGGCGGAGAAGATGAACGGCGCGATGAGGGCGACCAGGCTGTCCACCCAGCCGATCATCACCATCAGCTGGTAGAGCGGGATGACCAGCACGACGAACGGGATCATCACCGAGCCGATGTAGCCCAGGAACAGCACGTCGCGCCCCGCGAAGCTCATCCGGCTGAAGGCGTAGCCGCCGAGGATCGAGGTCGCGACCTGGCCGACGACGACGAGGATCGTGACCAGCAGGGTGTTGGTCAGGCTTCGGTCCAGCCGCTGGAGCTCGAGCACCTTGCTGTAGTTGCTGGGCTCGGCGGTCAGCTGCTTGACCGGCGTGGCGTCCTGGACGTTGCGGACGACCGACACCTCGGGGTCGTCGGGGTCGGTGAAGACCGCGCCGACCGAGCTTCGTAGCCGTACGAGGGTCTGCTCCTCGCCGGCGACCTGGGCGGTGATCAGCGGGAGCTGCTCGCCGTCGATGGCGACGGTCTCCCCGGTCGGGGCGGTGTCGTCGACCGCCACCAGCACGGTCTGGGTGATGTCCTCGGGCTCGGCGAGCACCAGCACGCTGGCGCCGTCGGTCTCGAGCGCCACGCGGCGTGTCTCGCCGGCGATCTCGAGGTCGTACAGCGGCTTGCCGTCGAGCGCGCCGCCCTCGACGGTCGAGGCTGCGCGCGGCAGGACCGTCGGCGGGTAGTTGAAGACGTCGTCGCCCTGCTTCAGCGACGTCGTCAGGGCGATGAAGAACGGGAACAGCACCAGCAGCGCCACCGCGATGAGCACCGCGTAGGTGAGGGTGCGGGACAGGACGAGGCGGCTGGCTTTGGACCGGGCCACGGTGCTCCCTACTGGCCG
>JAJAYV010000364.1 GCA_026786045.1 Frankiaceae bacterium
CCGGCCGGCAGCACGACGTACCAGTACGTCGACGTGTTCACCAACCCGGCCTTCGGTGCGGTGAGCACGTCCGACACTAACGCGGCGCGGCCGGCGGGCAGGTCCTGGACGACCGCGGCCACGGTGACCGCGAAGCTGGCCCCGGCGGCAGGGCGTGTGCTGCTCGGGGCGGTGCAGGTCCGCACGGACGGCGAGGTGCTGGTCGGCTCCGGCGACGTCGTCGTGAACAGCGTCACCCCCTAAGCACCACCGGCACGCCTTGCGGCGCGTCGTCCGGGCTCCGGCCCGGGCGGCGCGCCGTCGCCGTGCCGCCCGGGTGAGCCGACGGGGGGCGGGCGGCAGCAAGGGAAGTTGCGCCGCACGGCCCGCCTGCTCACGCTCAGTGACGGGCATCGTCACAGTGCGCCCGTCACCGGAGGTCCCCCTTGTCGCTGTTCGAGCTCCTTGTCCTGCTGCACGTCAGCTCCACCGCCGCCCTGCTGCTCCTGCTCGGAGTCGTGATCGCACTCCAGCGCGGCCTGGGCTCCCTCAGGGCACACCGCGCTGCCCCGGCCCCCACGCGAGCGTCCGAGCAGCAGGTCGTCATGGGGCTCGATCTTCGCGCCGCGGACCGCCGCCTGTCGCACGAGCCGGGAGTGACGGGTGCCGCGCGCCACTCGTCCTGAGGGCCGTCGCAACTTGCGCGTCGACCGGCGCGGGTGGTTGCTGCGTACGTAGGATGCGCAAGCAGAACGGCAGTCCTCGAGCGCAGGGTGGTGAGGAACGTGGCAGGAGCGCGCGGAAGCGCCTCGGGAGACGACGCGGGGGCCCGCGACGTCGCCGAGCTGCAGGCCCAGGTGGGCTACCTCGAGCAGGAGGTCTCGGTCCTGCGCCGCAAGCTCGCCGACTCGCCGCGCCAGGTGCGCCAGCTCGAGGAGGGCCTCGCGCAGGCGCAGTCCACCCTCGCCGGCCTGACCGGCCAGAACGACCGGCTCGTCGGCACGCTGCGTGAGGCGCGCGACCAGATCGTCGCGCTCAAGGAGGAGGTGGAGCGGCTCGCCCAGCCACCCAGCGGCTACGGCGTCTTCCTGGTCCGGCACGACGACGACACGATCGACATCTTCACCGGCGGCCGCAAGCTGCGCGTCGCGGTCAGCCCCGGCATCGCGCTCGACGACCTGCGCAAGGGCCAGGAGGTCCTGCTCAACGAGGCGCTCAACGTCGTGCGGGCGCTGGACTTCGAGACCCGCGGCGACGTCGTGCTGCTCAAGGAGCTGCTCGCCGACGGCGAGCGGGCGCTGGTCATCGGCCACACCGACGAGGAGCGCGTCGTCTCGCTCGCGGACTCACTCGTCGGCACCCCGCTCAAGGCCGGCGACTCGCTGCTGCTCGACTCCCGCAGCGGCTGGGTCTACGAGAAGATCCCGAAGTCCGAGGTCGAGGAGCTGGTCCTCGAGGAGGTCCCGGACATCGACTACGGCGACATCGGCGGGCTGGCCGGCCAGATCGAGCAGATCCGCGACGCGGTCGAGCTGCCCTTCCTGCACAAGGAGCTGTTCAAGGAGCACCAGCTGCGCCCGCCGAAGGGCGTGCTGCTCTACGGCCCGCCCGGCTGCGGCAAGACGCTCATCGCCAAGGCCGTAGCCAACAGCCTGGCCAAGAAGGTCGCGGAGGTCACCGGCAAGCCTGACGGACGCGCGTACTTCCTGAACATCAAGGGCCCGGAGCTGCTCAACAAGTACGTCGGCGAGACCGAGCGGCACATCCGGCTGATCTTCCAGCGGGCCCGCGAGAAGGCCTCCGAGGGCACCCCCGTCATCGTCTTCTTCGACGAGATGGACTCGATCTTCCGCACCCGCGGCTCGGGCGTGAGCTCCGACGTGGAAACGACGATCGTCCCGCAGCTGCTCAGCGAGATCGACGGCGTCGAGACGCTCGAGAACGTCGTGGTCATCGGCGCCTCCAACCGCGAGGACATGATCGACCCGGCGATCCTGCGGCCCGGCCGGCTCGACGTGAAGATCAAGATCGAGCGCCCCGACGCGGAGGCGGCCAAGGACATCTTCGGCAAGTACATCCGCACCGACCTGCCGCTGCACGAGGACGACCTGGCCGAGCACGGCGGCAGCCGCGAGGCGACGGTCGCGGCGATGATCCAGCGCACCGTCGAGCGGATCTACACCGAGGAGGAGGAGAACCGCTTCCTCGAGGTGACCTACGCCAACGGCGACAAGGAGGTCCTGTACTTCAAGGACTTCAACTCCGGCGCCATGATCGAGAACATCGTCGCGCGGGCCAAGAAGATGGCGATCAAGGACTTCCTCGAGACCAGTCAGAAGGGGCTGCGGCTGCAGCACCTCATGACGGCCTGCATCGACGAGTTCAAGGAGAACGAGGACCTGCCCAACACCACCAACCCCGACGACTGGGCCCGCATCTCGGGCAAGAAGGGGGAGCGGATCGTCTACATCCGCACGCTCGTCACCAGCACGAAGGGCTCGGAGACCGGGCGCAGCATCGACACGGTCTCCAACACCGGGCAGTACCTCTAGGCACCCGGTACGTGTCCGCTGATCTTGAGCGGGCACGACGGCCTGCATGACCACCGCTGCCCGCCGAACCCCCGTCCCCGGTGGCCTGGCAACGAGCGCCGCCTTCGCCTGGCGGCTGCTGCTCGTCGTGGCAGCCGCGCTCGTCCTCGGCTACCTGCTCCTGACGCTGCGCCTGGTGGTCATCCCGCTCGTGCTCGGCGCCGCCATCGCCGCGCTGCTGTACAGGCAGGTCGACTGGCTGGGCCGGCACCGCCTGCCGCGCTCCCTGGCGTCGCTGCTGGTCACGCTCGGCTGGACCTTCGGCCTGATCGGCGCCCTCGTGCTGGTCGGGATGACCGTCTTCGACGAGGTCGACGAGCTGGTCGCCGGCGTCGAAGGCGGTCTGGAGCAGCTGCGCGACTACCTCGCCGGTTTCGGCATCGACGCGCTCCAGCTGTCGGAGCTGCAGGACTCGGCCTCCCGGGCCCTGCAGGACAACCAGCAGTCGCTCACGACCGGCGTGGTGAGCGGGGCCACGATCGTCGCGGAGACCCTGGCCGGCTTCTTCCTGTTCGTCGTCGTGCTGTTCTTCTTGCTTCGCGACGGGCGCAGCATCTGGTCCTGGACGCTGGACCGGCTGCCTGCCGACAAGCGAGAGCAGGTCGATGCGGGCGGGCGGGCCGCCCTGTCCTCCCTCGCGTCCTACCTGCGCGGAACGGCCATCATCGCGACCGTCGACGCCGTGCTCATCGGCATCGCCCTGGCCGTCCTGGGCGTGCCGCTCGTGGTCCCGCTCGCGGTGCTGGTCTTCCTGGGTGCCTTCATCCCGGTGGTCGGGTCCTCGCTGGCCGGCGCGGTCGCCGTGCTGGTCGCCCTGGTCGCGCAGGGTCCGCTGACCGCAGGGCTCGCGCTGATCGCCGTCGTGGTGATCCAGCAGGTCGAGGGCGACGTGCTGGCACCCATCGTCTTCGGCAGGGCGCTGAGCCTGCACCCGCTGGTGGTGGTCGTCGCACTCACCGGGGGCGCCGTCATCGGCGGCATCCTCGGCGCGGCCGCGTCTGTACCGCTGGTGGCCGCGGGCTGGGCGGTGATCCGGGCCGTGCGCCCCGAGGTCTCGTCCGGCCAGGCTCCGCAGGACGAGGAGCGCGCGCCCGTCTGAGGCTGACGACCTAGGCTCGCCCCATGACCACGCGGCGCGTCATGGGCATCGAGACCGAGTACGGCGTGGCCGTGCCCGGCCAGCCCGCGAGCGGCGCGATGGTCGCCTCCAGCCAGGTCGTCAACGGCTGGGCGAGCGGCATGGCCGAGGGGCCGGCGCGCAACCGCCGCACCCGGTGGGACTTCGAGGAGGAGAACCCGCTGCGCGACGCGCGCGGCTTCGACGTCGGTGCCGGCGCGAGCGACCACGAGCTCGAGGACGACCTGGGCCTTGCCAACGTCATCCTCACCAACGGCGCGCGGCTCTACGTCGACCACGCCCACCCGGAGTACTCCGCCCCGGAGGTGACCGGCCCGCGCGACGCGGTGCTGTGGGACAAGGCGGGGGAGCGGGTGATGGCCACGGCCGCGCAGCGCGCGCTTGCGGTGCCGGGCACCCCGCGGATCAACCTCTACAAGAACAACACCGACGGCAAGGGCGCGTCGTACGGCACGCACGAGAACTACCTCATGGCGCGCCGCACGCCCTTCGCCGAGATCGTCCGGCACCTGACGCCGTTCTTCGTCAGCCGCCAGGTGGTGACGGGAGCGGGCCGGGTCGGGCTCGGCCAGGACGGCCGCGACGACGGCTTCCAGATCAGCCAGCGGGCCGACTTCTTCGAGGTCGAGGTCGGCCTCGAGACCACGCTCAAGCGGCCGATCATCAACACCCGCGACGAGCCGCACGCCGACCCGGAGAAGTACCGTCGGCTGCACGTCATCATCGGCGACGCGAACCTGTCCGAGATCTCCACCTACCTCAAGGTGGGGACGACGGGGCTGGTCCTGTCGATGATCGAGGACGGCTGGCTGACCGGGAACGGCATCGACCTGTCCGTCGACGGCCCGGTCAGCGCGCTGCGCGCGGTCTCGCACGACTGGTCGCTGCGGCAGCAGGTCGTGCTGCGCGACGGCCGCCGGATGACCGGCGTCCAGCTGCAGATGGAGTACCTCGAGCAGGCCCGCAAGCACGTGGAGGACCGGCTAGGGGCCGACGCCGACGCCCAGACCCTCGACGTGCTGGCGCGCTGGGAGTCGGTGCTGGACCGGCTCGCGGCCGACCCCATGTCGCTGGCCGGGGAGCTGGACTGGGTGGCCAAGCTGGCGCTCCTGCAGGGCTACCGCGACCGCGAGGGCCTGGACTGGAGCGCCCCGAAGCTGCACCTGGTCGACCTGCAGTACTCCGACGTACGCCCCGAGAAGGGTCTCTACAACCGGCTGGTCGCGACCGGCCGGATGCAGACCCTGCTCACCGAGGACGAGGTGCTGCGCGCGGTGGACGCCCCACCCGAGGACACCCGGGCGTACTTCCGCGGCACCTGCATCTCGCGCTTCCCGACGGAGGTCGCGGCCGCGTCGTGGGACTCGGTGATCTTCGACGTCGGGCGCGAGTCACTGCAGCGGGTGCCGACGCTGGAGCCGTTGCGCGGCACGAAGGCCCACGTCGGCGAGCTGCTTGACCGCTCGCGGACCGCGGTCGAGCTGGTCGAGGCGCTGACCCGCCGCTAGGCCTGCTTGCCCTTCCCCTTCGCGCGGCCCCCCGGGCCCTTGCGCCGCAGCTGGTCGAGGGCGCGCCGCGCCTGCTCCTCGTGCTCCTGCGCGGCGCGAACGGCCTCGACGGCCTGGTCGGACCGCTGCCGGGCCGCCCCAGCCTGGTCGGCCGCGCTGGCGTGCTCCTGCTC
>JAJAYV010000365.1 GCA_026786045.1 Frankiaceae bacterium
GAGTCGACACGCGCGCGAGGACCATGACTGTTGCCTTGAGCCTGGCGCTCCTGCTGGCCGCTTGCGGGGGAGGGGACGACGACGCCTCGGCGCCGGCCGCACCGGCAGCTGCGGCGACTCCCGCCGCAGCTTCCGATCCCGGGGCCGACTGGCTCGCCGCCATGACCGGGCTGTGCGGCACGCTGTCGGGCAAGACGAGCGGGTTGACCTACCAGGCCTCGCTGTCCGACAACCAGATCACCCCGGCGGAGCACGCCATGATCGCGCAGACTGCCAAGCCCGCGACCGACGACTTTGACGCCGCGGCCGCCGCGCTGCCCGTGCCACCGCAGGCCGCGACGGCCAAGAGGGCCTTCGACGACTTCCTCGCGTTGCAGAAGGCGGCCTACGCCGAGCTCGACGCCGCCGCGAACGCGGGCGACCGAGTGGCCCTGACCCAGGCCTACGGTGTCCTTCAAGGGCAGTACGCCGGCACGCCAGAGGGAGCCGGCATGAAGGCGGCCCGGCTCCCCGAGAAGTGCGGCTACCGGGGGGCATACCCGCAGCGCTGACTACTCCTCGTCGTCGTCGAGGCGGGCCAGCCAGGTGGCGAGCCGCTCGACCGGGACCTCGAAATCGGGGTTGGCGTCGACGAACTCGCGCATGCGCTCGGCCAGCCACTCGAGCGACACCTGCTCGGTGCCGCGACGCGAGGCAAGCTCCTCGAGGCCCCGGTCGGTGAAGTACACCGCTCAGACCTCTAGGGCCGCCGTGACGAGCGCCGCCTGCTCGGCCTCGTGCACCTTGCTGGAACCCGCGGCCGGGGAGGCACCGGCCTTGCGCGAGACGCGACGCAGCCGCTTGCCCTCGGGCAGCGCCTCCGGGAGGTTCAGCGCGATGTAGCTCCAGGCGCCCTGGTTGGCCGGCTCCTCCTGGCACCACACGATGTCCGAGGCGTCCGGGTAGAGCGCCAGAGCGTCGGCGATCTCCTCGTCGGGCAGCGGGTAGAGCTGCTCGACGCGCAGCAGGGCGACCTTGCTGGCCCCGGCCTTGCGCCGCGCCGACAGCAGGTCGTAGTGCACCTTGCCCGCAGTCAGCACGACCCGCTCGACGCTGCTCGGGTCCGGGCTGTCAGGGTCGGCGAGCACGGGCTGGAAGCCGTTGTCGACGAAGTCCTCGACCGCCGAGGCTGCTGCGCGCAAGCGGAGCATCGACTTGGGCGACATCACGACGAGCGGTCGCTTGTCGGTCTGCAGCGCCTGCCTGCGCAGCAGGTGGAAGTAGTTCGCCGGCGTGGTCGGTGCGGCGACAACCATGTTCTCCTCGGCGCACAGCTGCAGGAAGCGCTCGGGTCGGGCGGAGGAGTGGTCGGGCCCCTGCCCCTCGTAGCCGTGCGGCAGCAGCAGCGCGAGGCCGGAGCACTGGCCCCACTTGGCCTCGCCGGCGGCGATGAACTCGTCCACGATGGTCATGGCGCCGTTGACGAAGTCGCCGAACTGCGCCTCCCACAGCACCAGCGCGTCCGGACGCGCCCCCGAGTAGCCGTACTCGAAGCCCATCGCGGCGAACTCCGACAGCAGCGAGTCGTAGACGTAGAACGGGCCCTGGTCGTCGGAGAGGTTGGCCAGCGGCGTGTGCTCACCGCCGGTCTCGCGGTCGACGATGACGGCGTGCCGGTGGCCGAAGGTGCCGCGGCGGGCGTCCTGGCCGGCCAGCCGGACCGGGCGGCCCTCGAGCAGCAGCGAGCCGAAGGCGAGCGTCTCGCCGAGGGCCCAGTCGATTGTGGCGTCCTCGACCATCTTCACGCGCTTCTGCAGCTGGGGGAGCAGCCGCGGGTGGACGGTGAAGCCCTCCGGCAGCTCGACCTGGCTGCGCGTGATCCGGTCGACGGTCTCGCGCGAGATCGCAGTCCTCAGGTCGTCGACGACCTTGGCCGGCCGCTCTTGCTGCATCGGCGGCGCCCCGGCCGCCTCCTTGGTGCCCTGGAAGACCTTCTCCAGCTGCTCCTGGTAGTTCTGCAGCGCCTTCTCGGCCTCCTCGACCGTGATGTCGCCGCGACCGATGAGGTTCTCGGTGTAGATCTTGCGGACCGAGCGCTTCTTGTCGATCGTGTCGTACATCAGCGGCTGGGTGAAGGACGGCTCGTCGACCTCGCTGTGGCCGCGGCGGCGGTAGCAGATCATGTCGATGACGACGTCCTTGCGGAACGCCTGCCGGTAGTCGAAGGCGAGCTTGGCGACGCGCACGCACGCCTCGGGGTCGTCGCCGTTCACGTGGAAGATCGGCGCCTGGACCATGCGCGCGACGTCGGTCGCGTAGACCGACGAGCGGGCGGAGTGCGGGCCGGTCGTGAAGCCGACCTGGTTGTTGACGACGACGTGCAGCGTGCCGCCGGTGCGGTAGCCGCGCAGCTGCGCCATCTGCAGCGTCTCTGCGACGACGCCCTGGCCGGCGAAGGCCGCGTCGCCGTGCAGCAGGACCGGGACGACGGTGAAGCCGTCCTCGCCCTTGTTGATCATGTCCTGCTTGGCGCGCACGACGCCCTCGAGGACGGGGTTGACGGCCTCGAGGTGCGACGGGTTTGCCTGCAGGCTCACCGCGATGGAGTTGCCGCCCAGGCTGGTGAACGAGCCCTCTGCGCCGAGGTGGTACTTCACGTCGCCGGAGCCGTGGGCGGTGCGGGGGTCGATGTTGCCCTCGAACTCGCGGAAGATCTGGGCGTAGCTCTTGCCGACGATGTTGGCGAGCACGTTGAGGCGGCCGCGGTGCGGCATGCCGATCGCGACCTCGTCCATGCCCTCGTCGGCCGCGCGCTGCAGGACGCCGTCGAGCAGCGGGATGAGCGACTCGCTGCCCTCGAGCGAGAAGCGCTTCTGGCCCACGAACTTCGTCTGCAGGAAGGACTCGAACGCCTCGCCGGCGTTGAGCCGCTCGAGCACGTGCAGCTGCTCGGCGCGGTCGGGCGCCTGCGCCTTCTTCTCCACCCGGTCCTGCAGCCAGCGCCGCTCGGCCGGGTCCTGGATGTGCATGTACTCGATGCCGACGGTGCGGCAGTACGAGTCGCGCAGGACACCGAGCACCTCGCGCAGCTTCATGACGCGCTTGCCGGCGAAGCCGCCGACGGGGTACTCGCGGTCGAGGTCCCACAGCGACAGGCCGTGCGTCACCACGTCGAGGTCGTCGTGGCTGCGGACCTTGTACTCCAGCGGGTCGGTGTCGGCCATGAGGTGGCCGCGCACGCGGTAGGCGTGGATGAGCTCGTTGACGCGGGTCGACTTGTCGAGGTCACCCTCGTGGCTGGCCTGCTGGTCCGGCACCCAGCGCACCGGGACGTACGGGATGCGCAGCGCGCGGAAGACGTCGTCGTAGAAGCCGTCCTCGCCGAGGAGCAGCTGGTGCATGCGGCGCAGGAACTCGCCGGACTGAGCGCCCTGGATGATGCGGTGGTCGTAGGTGCTGGTGAGGGTGATGGTCTTGCTCACCGCGAGGCGGGCGAGCGTCTCCTTCGACGCGCCCTGGAACTCCGCGGGGTACTCCATCGCACCGACGCCGATGATCGCGCCCGCGCCCTGCATGAGCCGCGGCACGGAGTGGACCGTCCCGATGCCGCCGGGGTTGGTCAGGCTGATCGTCGTGCCAACGAAGTCGTCGGCGCCGAGCTTGCCGGCGCGGGCGCGCCGGACGATGTCCTCGTACGCCGCCCAGTACTGGGCGAATTCCATCGACTCGGCATTCTTGATCGCCGCGACGACCAGCGAGCGGGTGCCGTTCGCGTTCTGCAGGTCGATCGCGAGGCCGAGCCCGACGTTGGCGGGCGTGACGACCACGGGCTTGCCGTCGACCTCGGCGTAGCTGTTGTTCATCACCGGCACGTCGGCGACCGCGCGCACCAGCGCGTAGCCGATCAGGTGGGTGAAGGAGACCTTGCCGCCGCGCGAGCGCCTGAGGTGGCTGTTGATGACGATGCGGTTGTCGGCGAGCAGCTTGGCCGGCACCGAGCGGACGCTGGTGGCGGTCGGGACCGCCAGCGAGGCCTCCATGTTGGTGACGACGCGGGCCGACGCGCCCTTGAGGGGCGTGGTCTGCGCGCCCTCGGCGGGAGCGGGCGCCGGCTTCTTGGC
>JAJAYV010000366.1 GCA_026786045.1 Frankiaceae bacterium
CGGGTCAGAGGGGGAGGGGTACGGGCAGGGCGAGCAGCCGGCGCAGAGCGTGCTCGGTCGCCTGCACGCTCCCCCCGGGCACGACGGCGGCGACGTGGGCGTCGGGACGCACGAGCCAGACCTCGTCCGCTCGGGCGCCGAGGATGCCCGCCAGCTCGGGCGCGAGGTCGCTCATCCGCCGGACGTCGACCTCGGCGGCCGTGCCGTCCAGCGCGCGCCGTAGCTCGTCGAGGTCGACGTCGTCCCCGGCGAGCAGCGTCAGGCCCCGGCGCAGCAGCTGGCGCAGGCGGACGACGTCCGCCCGATCATGGCAGGTGACCGGGCAGTCCGGCAGCAGTACGCCGGGCGCCGGAGCGGGGACGTGCCCGGTCCCGGGTCGTCCGGCGAACGGGCGGCTCCGGTCCGGCGTCGTGAGCGGCGAGTCGACGTACCAGAACGGCTCGGCCAGCCGGCCGGAGTCGACCTGTGCGCGGGCGTCGTCGTCGGTGCGCGAGCGGTCCAGCAACGACTGCCGCCGGTCGCGCTCGGCATCGTCCTGCGGCACGAGGAAGCGCATCGTGGCGCCGGTGACCTCGAGGTTCTCAAGGGCCGCGGCGTGCCGCTCGTCGTGATAGCTGGCCAGCAGGGACGGCGGGGCCCAGCCGCGGAGCACGAACGCGAGCTTCCACGCCGCGTTCTCGGCGTCGAGCACTCCCGAGTTCAGCCCGCGGGCCCCGAACGGCGACATCAGGTGAGCGGCGTCGCCGGCCACCAGCACCCGGCGGACCTGCATGCGGTCGACGACGCGTGAGTGGAACCGGTACACCGACTTCCACACCAGCTCGTACGGGCGGTCGCCGACGACCTGCCGGACGCGCGTGTCGAGCCGGCCGGACGCCTCCTCGACGAAGAGGTCGAAGTCGGGCGGCACCTGCCAGTCGATCCGGAAGATCGCGTCGGGGCAGGGGTGGATGAGCACCTGCCGGCCGGGGTTCCACTCCGGATCGAAGTAGAAGCGCCGCTCGCGCTCCCACCCCCGCAGGTCGGTGCGGACGTCACAGATGAGAAACTGGTCGCCGAACGTCGAGCCCTCGAACGCCAGGCCGAGCATTCGCCGGACGGCGTCTGCGCGGGCTCCGGCACAGGCCACGACGTACGGCGCCGACAGGATTGCCTCGCCGCCGGGGGTCGTGCAGCGGACGCGGACGCCGTCCTCGTCCTGCTCGAGGCCGACGACCTCCCAGCCCCAGCGCACCTCGACCAGGGGCGTCTGCGCGAGGCGCTCGTCGAGGACCTGCTCGG
Source organism: Frankiaceae bacterium (assembly GCA_026786045.1). Lineage (GTDB taxonomy): Bacteria > Actinomycetota > Actinomycetes > Mycobacteriales > SCTD01 > SCTD01. The sequence goes on from JAJAYV010000366.1 coordinate 1,282, forward strand.
TGCGGCTCTGCGAGATGTTGACGAACGGCGGGAACGGCGAGCGTCCGCGGTCCTCGAACTCGACGGCGAACAGCTCGTCGCCGCGGTGGAAGGTGCGCGCCGTCGTCCAGGTGACGCCCTCGTCGGCGAGCTGGCGGCCGGCGCCCACGGTCTCCCACACGTCGAGCACGTCGCGCTGCTGGCAGATCGCCTTGGACCCAACGAGGTCGCGCTCGGGCCGCGGGTCGACGACGACGACGCGCACGCCCCAGTGCGCGAGCAGCAGTGCGGTGGTCTGCCCGACCGGCCCCGCGCCAAGGACGACGACGGGCCGCTCGTCCAGCAGCGCGGGCACCGGCTCAGCCCTGCAGCTCGGACCAGACCTGGCGGTCGCGTTCCGCCGTCCAGATGACCGGCCAGTCGACGCCCGACAGCTCGTCCCAGAGCCGGGCGACGTCGAAGGGCAGGCAGTGCTCGAAGATCGGCCAATGCCCGAACGCGGGCGCGAGCGCGGTGTGCGTCGCCTGGAACGCCTCGCGGAGGGCGCCGCCGCGCTCGTGCACCGCGCCGACCTCGCGCAGCATCGTGGTGAGGAAGCCCCGCGTCTGCTCGACGGCTGCGTGCACCGCGGCGGGCCCGCGCGCGACACCGCCGCGACCGCCGACCAGCTGGTCGGCGCCGAGGGCGGCCACCCGGTCGAGGGTGCCGGTCGCCCAGTCGCGGTGGAAGGCGTCCCCGGTGTAGAGCGCCGCCTCGGCCTCGACCAGGTCGCCGGCGAACAGGATGCGCTGGCGCGGCAGCCACGCGACGATGTCTCCGGCCGTGTGGCCACGCCCGCAGTACTGCAGGACGAGCTCGCCGCGGTCGCCGCCGAGGTCGATGGTGAACCGGTCCGAGAACGTCGCGGTCGGCCAGGTGAGGCCGGGGATCTCCTCCGGCTCGGCGAACAGGCGCGGCATCCGCCCGTATTCCGACTCCCAATCCTGCTGGCCCCGCTCGGCGATCAGCGCGCGGGTGTTCTCGTGGGCGACGACAACCTCGGCGTCGAACGCGCTGGCGCCAAGCACACGGACGGCGTGGTAATGCGAGAGCACGAGGTAGCGCACCGGCTTGTCGGTGTGCTCGCGCAGCCTGGTCAGCCACGAGCGTGCGGCCGCTGGCGTCGCCAGGGCCTCGAAGCAGACGACGAAGTCCTCGCCCTCGACGGCGCCGAGGTTGGGGTCGCCCTCCGCGGTCAGCGCGTACACGCCGTCGGCGAGCACCTCGAGCGTCTGCGGCTTGGCGGCGGTGTCCGCGGTCGAGGCGAACGCCCTGGCGGAGGCCATGGGGACCAGCTTTCGTCGAGGTGGTCAAGGGGTTGACAACCGGACGGTACGGCGTCGACAGCGCGGACGCCAGGGGTCAGCCGCGGCGGCGCACCCCGTCACTGTGCGCCGCGTCGGCCAGCTTGCCCAGCAGCGCGACGAGGGTCGCCCGCTCGGCCGGCTCGAGTGCGCCCGCCCACGCCGTCTCGCGCGCGTTGTGCGCGCGGAACGTCGACCGCAGCGCGCTCTCACCGGCCTCGGTCAGGGAGAGGACGACGGCGCGGGCGTCGGCCGGGTCGGCTGCTCGGCGGACCAGGCCGTCGCGGTCCAGCGTCTTCGCGAGGTTCGACACCGCGGCACGGCTCATGCCGGACAGGGTCGCGGCCGTGGTGCCGTCCAGCGGTCCGGCGATCCAGAGGGCGAACAGCAGCCGGAAGCCCGACCAGCTCCATCCGGCCGGACGGTGTACGCCGGACTCGAGGTCGTACACCACCGCACTGCTCACCCGGTGCAGGAGCAGCACCAGGCGCATGGCCTCCAGATCGAGCTCGGGCAGCCGCCGCCCGGCCTCCCGCACGGCCTCGTCGGGGAAGGTGAGGAAGTCGAGCTCCGGCTCGTCGCGTGCCGTCATGCGCCCGGGTCGCGGTAGGCGGGCGCGCGGCTGGCGCCGCCGGGCTGGGTGGCCGTCAGCAGCGACAGCACGCGGGGCGGCACGACGACCGACAGCGCGACGACGCTGGTGGACCGGACGACGGCCGGCGAGCGGCTCAGCTCGAGCAGCGTCTCCTGCAGGGCCTCGTGCGACGACGCGGCGACCCGGCACAGCACATCGCCCGAGCCCGTCGTCGCGTGGGCCTCGAGGACGCCGGGGATGCCCTCGAGGTCGCGGGTGACCTCGTCGAGCGCACCCTGGGCGATCTCGAGGGTCACGAACGCCTGCACGGGGAAGCCGGCCGCGGCGAGGTCGACGTCAGGGCCGTAGCCGGTGATCACGCCGAGCTGCTCCAGCCGGCGCAGCCGCGACTGCAGGGTGGCGCGCGCCACCCGCGTGACGCGCGACAGCTCGAGCACGCCGGCCCGCGGGTGCTCGTGCAGGGCGGTGAGGACGGCGAGGTCGAGTGCGTCCAGCGCAGCCTGCTCCTGTGCCACGCTCGGCTCCCGTCGACGGCGTCGTGCTGTGCAGAACGGACAGCTCAGCGCCTCTAACTTGCCACAGGGAACCGGCCGGAGCGATCGTTCGGGCTGACCGCGCCCGACGTCCCGCCGGAGGCCCCCGTGACCGAGACCCTGACGAACGACGCGCTCATCGGCGCCAAGCAGCACGACGACGGGCGGGACCCGTTCCCCGTCATCGGCATGGACCACATCCGCTTCTTCGTGGGCAACGCCAAGCAGGCGGCCCACTTCTACTGCTCCGCGTTCGGCATGACGTGCGTCGCCTACCGCGGTCCGGAGACGGGTTCGCGCGATTTCGCGGAGTACGTCGTCACGTCGGGGAAGGCACGGTTCGTGCTCACCGGCGAGGTGCACGCCGGGACCGCAGTCGGCACCCACCACGGGGCGCACGGGGACGGCGTCGTCGACCTCGCGCTGGAGGTTCCCGACGTCGACGCCGCGGTGGCGTACGCCCGCGACCACGGCGCGACCGTGCTCGAAGAGCCGCACGACCTCGTCGACGAGCAGGGCACCGTGCGCGTGGCCGCGCTGGCGACCTACGGCGAGACGCGGCACACGCTGGTCGACCGCTCGCGCTACTCCGGACCCTTCCTGCCTGGGTTCACGACCGGCCCAGTGCTGTTCGCAGGCAAGCCAGCGCACCACCCCAAACGCTACTTCCAGGCCGTCGACCACTGCGTCGGCAACGTGGAGCTCGGCCGGATGGACGAGTGGGTCGCGTTCTACAACCGCGTCATGGGCTTCCAGAACATGAAGGAGTTCATCGGCGACGACATCGCGACCGAGTACTCCGCGTTGATGAGCAAGGTCGTGGCGAGTGGGAACAACCGGGTCAAGTTC
>JAJAYV010000367.1 GCA_026786045.1 Frankiaceae bacterium
CTGCTCAGACGAGCGCCGGCTCCGGCTCAGCAGCCGGCAGCTCGGTAGGCTGCGCCGTTACCCCGAAGTGGGGCAGCCACTCGAGCCACCGCGGCAGGTACCAGTTGCTGTCGCCTATCCACACCATCGCGGCGGGCAGCAGCAGCGTGCGGATGATGGTCGCGTCGATGAGCACGGCGAAGCCGAGGCCGAAGCCCCACTGCGACAGCACGGGGATGTCTGACGCGGCGAAGCCGGAGAAGACCGCCACCATGATGGCCGCCGCGCCGGTGATGAGCCGCCCCGTCCGGCCGAGCCCGTGCACGACCGCGGAGGCGGTGCTTCCTGTCGCGTCGTAGCCCTCCTTGATGCGACTGAGCAGGAAGACGTGGTAGTCCATCGACAGGCCGAACAGCAGCGCGAACGTGATGACCGGCATGTACGGCGAGATGCCCTCGACCTCGGGGAACCCGAGCAGCGTCGAGCCCCAGCCCCACTGGTAGGCCGCGACCATGGCGCCGAACGTCGCTGCGGCGCCGAGCAGGTTCAGCGTGATCGCCTTCAGCGGGATGACGATCGAGCGGAACATCACCAGCAGGAGCAGGAAGCTCGTCCCGAGCACGAACGCCACCACCATCCAGGCGCGGGACAGCAGCAGGTCGATGCCGTCGATCGAGGCGGCCTGGTCGCCGGTGACGTAGGCGGTCGCCGCCGTGCCGGCGAGCGCGGCCGGGACGAGCTCGGTCCGCAGCCGCTCGATCGCCTCCTCGGCGCGGGGGTCCGCCGAGTCGTAGCGGTCGTGCGTGTCGATGAACGCGACGTCGCCGCGGCGGTCGACCGTCGTGTCGCTGAACGCCGGGTCGGCGTCGACGGCCATGGCCAGGGCGACGACCTCGTCCGCGGCGGACGCAGCGTCGTCGACGGCGATCGTCGTCGCGGACTGCCCCCGGCCGAACTCCTCCACGAGCAGCGCACTCGCCCGGTGGGTCACGAAGTCCTCGGGCAGCGACTCCGGCCCCGGATGCGCCAGCCGGAGCGACGCGAGCGGCGCGGCGCAGACGAGCAGGACGAGGACACCGGCGATGGTCGCGACGGCCGGCCGGGAGATGACGGCGCGGGCGGTGCGCTGCCAGCCGACCGGCTCGCGCGTCGGGTCGGTGCCGGGCACGCGTCCCCGGTTGAGGCGATGGCCGAGCAGCCGGAGAACGGCCGGCAGGAGCGTCAGCGTCGTGACGACCGAGGAGACGGCCACGAAGATGACCGAAAGCGCGATGCCGACGTACTCCGTCGTCGGGATGAGCAACAGACCGCTCAGCGACAGCATCACGGTGACACCGGAGAACAGGATCGCGCGGTTGGCCGTGCTGCCGGTGGCGGTGACGGCGTCGAGCACGCTGCGGCCGCGCCCGAGCTCCTCACGGAAGCGCTGCAGGGAGACGAGCGAGTAGTCGATGCTCAGCGCCAGGCCGAGCATCGTCGTCAGGACGAGGACTCCCTCGGTGAGCTCCAGCGCGCGACCCACGACCGCGACCATCGCCATCGCCGACAGGACCGACACGAAGGCCACCCCCAGCGGGATGCTCGCAGCGACTAGAGCACCCAGCACGAGCAGGAGGACGACGAGCGCTGCCGCCACGCCGATCAGCTCGCCGCGCGCGAGCTGCTCGCTGGCCAGGTCGGTGAACGCCAGCTCGCCGGACTCCGTGCCCGACACCAGCAGCTCGAAGCCGTCGACGTCGAGTTCGCTGACCGCGTCGACGAGCGCCTTTACCACCTTGGTGTCTGCCTCGGTCTGGACCTGCACCAGCGCGGTGCGGCCGGACTCACCCACCCCTGCCTCGGCGGTCGGCGCGGTGACGCGCTCGACGCCGTCGACGGCGTCCATCGTCCGAACGACGGTGGCGACGGCGGCGTCGAAGGACGGCTCGCCGAAGGAAGCGGCACTCGAGGTGAGGATGACCGTCTCGTCGTACGTCTGCGACCCGGCGGACCGGTGGGTCTCGTCCAGCTCGCGCCCGGCGTCGGACTCCGTCGTGACCAGGTTGCGCACGTGGGGGGTGACGGCGCCGTCGACCTGGCCGGCGAGCGGCAAGGCGACGGCGAGGGTCGCGGCCCAGAGGCCGATCGTCAGCCAGGGTCGCCGGGCTGAGGCTCGGGCAAGGCGGCCGGTGAGGGGAGGGCGCATGGCAGGACTCCTTGGTGGTCGGATGCGACCCACCGTGTCGGCGCAGCGGGCGGCGCACCTCGGCTCCAGGGCTCGACCGCCTCCACCCGGAGGTGGAGAGACGCGGGCTGCAAGGTGGAGCCGAGGGCTTCCGTCGGTCCCTACGCTGACCGGCATGACGGCAACGACTGAGGTGGACCCGCTCCACCCGGCGCTGTCGTTGTGGCCGCGGGTGGGGCGCTACGCGTTCGCGATCGGCGTCGGCGCGCTGCTGGGGGTGGGCAACGCGGTCGAGCGGCTGGACGGCCCGCTGCCGGAGTCGCAGCAGGACACGGTGTACGCCGTCCTCGCTCTCGACCTCGTGCTCGGCGTCGTGTCGCTCGCCCTGCTCTCGCTGCGCCGCCGGCACCCGCTGGGCGTCGCGTGCACGGTCGTCGCGCTGCTGTCGGTGTCGGCGGCGAGCTTCGGCGCGGCGCTGGTCGCCATCGTGTCCATGGGGACGTGGCGCCGGCGGCCATGGGCGGTGCTGACCGGTGGTGTCTTCCTCACCGGTCTGCTCCTCGTGATCGCGCTCGACCTGCCGACGCGCACGCCCGACGAGGCACCGTGGCAGGTGATCGCCAGCCTGGTGCTCGCCCCTGTCGTCTACGGCGCAGCGGCGGTGACCGGCTTCTACATCGGTGCACGTCGTGAGCTGGCGGCGAACCGGCACGAGCAGGCGCGCGCCGCGGAACGCGAGCAGGCGCTGGTCGCCGACACGGTCCGCGAGGCCGAGCGCACGCGCATCGCCCGCGAGATGCACGACGTGCTCGCGCACCGCATCTCGCTGGTGGCCCTGCACGCCGGCGCGCTCGTCTACCGCGACGACCTCACCCGCGAGCAGACCGCCGCGACAGCCGCGACGATCCAGTCCAACGCGCAGCTCGCGCTGACCGAGCTGCGCCAGGTGCTCGGCGTGCTGCGTCCGGGCGACGGCGCGCATGACGTCGAGGCTCCGCAGCCGACGCTGGCCGAGCTGCCGGCCCTCCTCGCTGACTCACGCGAGGCGGGCACCGAGGTCACCCTCGACACGTCGCAGCTGGTCGGGACGCTCGACATGGTGCCGACCACCCTGTCGCGCAACGCCTTCCGCATCGTGCAGGAGGCGCTGACCAACGCCCGAAAGCACGCACCCGGTGCGCCGGTCAGGGTCGTGCTGGCCGGGGCACCGGGGGAGCCACTCGAGCTGGAGGTCTTGAACCCGATCGGGGTGCGCGCCGGCATCGAGCTCCCCTCTGCGGGCGTCGGTCTCACCGGGCTCACCGAGCGCGCGGTTCTTGCGGGCGGCACCCTCGAACACGGCGCGCGAGCCGACGGGTCCTTCGTCGTGGGGGCGAGGCTGCCATGGGCGACGTGACGGCGGTGCGGGTCGTCCTCGTCGACGACGACCCGCTCGTGCGCGCCGGGCTGCGGATGATCCTCGGCGGCGCGCCCGACATCGACGTCGTCGCCGAGGCGGCCGACGGGCAGGACGCGGTCGACGCCGTCCTGCGCGAGGCGCCCGACGTGGTGCTCATGGACATCCGCATGCCGCGCATGGACGGGCTGGCCGCCACCCGACGGATGCTCGACCGCGGCACGAGCGCGCGCATCATCGTGCTGACGACGTTCGACACCGACGACATGGTCGTCACCGCCCTCAGCTACGGCGCCGCGGGCTTCCTGCTGAAGGACACCTCACCGGCCGACCTCGTCGACGCCGTACGACGGGTCGCCGTTGGTCAGCCGATCCTTTCGCCCAGCGTCACCGCGCAGCTCATCGCCACGGTGACCCGTCCGCGCGACGAGGCCGTGCAGCGCTCGGCGCGGGCGCGGCTGGCCCGGCTCACCGATCGCGAGCGCGAGGTCGCGAAGGCGGTGAGCGAGGGGCTGACGAACGCGGAGATCGCCGACCGGCTGCACCTCGGCGTCGCGACGGTCAAGACTCATGTCGGCGCGCTGTTCAGCAAGCTCGAGGTGACCAACCGGGTGCAGATCGCCCGCTGCCTGCACGAGGCGACGACGGAGCGGTAGGGCTACTGCAGTACAGGCTTACGACTGCAAGGGGGGACCGGTGCGCGCAGCGCTGTTCGACAGGTACGGCGGGCCGGAGGTCGTCCGCATCACCGAGGTCCCACGACCGGAGCCGGGCAGGAACGACGTCCTCGTGCAGGTGCGGGCGGCCGCGGTGACCTCCGCCGACGCACGGATCCGCGGCGCCCGGTTCCCCCGCGGCTTCGGAGCTCCTGCCCGGCTGGCCTTCGGGGTGCGCCGGCCGCGCCGCCGGGTGCTCGGGAGCGCCTTCTCCGGCGTCGTGGCGGCTGTGGGCCCGGCCGTGGAGGCGCTGTCCGTCGGCGACGAGGTGGCGGGGATGGCCGGGATGCGGATGGGCGCGCACGCCGAGCTGCTCGTGGTTCCCGCGGCGCGCGCCGTGCGCAAACCCGCGGCCGTCTCCCACGAGGACGCCGCCGGGGTCCTTTTCGGCGGCACGACGGCGCTGCACTACCTGCGCGAGAAGGCCACGGTCGGCCCCGGCACGACGGTCCTCGTCAACGGCGCCTCGGGTGCCGTCGGCACCTGCGCCGTGCAGCTCGGGAAGCTCCGCGGCGCCGTCGTCACGGCGGTGACGAGCCGCCCGAACGCCGCGCTGGTGACGAGCCTGGGAGCGGACGACGTCATCGACCACACGGTGACGGACCTCTCCAGCTCAGCCGGGCGGTACGACGTCGTGCTGGACACCGTCGGCAACCTGACCATCGACTCGGGGAGGCGCCTGCTGGCACCCGGCGGCCGACTGCTGCTCCCGGTCGCGACCCTCGGCCAGGCGCTGCGCGCCCGCGGGGACGTGGCAGCCGGCAGCTCACGGGAGCGCGCCGACGACGTGGCGCACCTGCTGCGGCTCGTCGAGGACGGTCAGCTGCGCGTCGTGCTCGACAAGGTCGTCGGCCTCGACGACATCGCCGACGTGCATCGCCGCGTCGACAGCGGACGCAAGGTCGGTAACGCGATCGTCTGCCCGTAGGCGGGTACCCGGGCTGTGCGGTCAGCCGCGATCGTCTGCCCGTAGGCCGGCCAGCCGGGCTGTGCGGGCAGCCGTGATCGCCGCCCCGGCAGCGGGGCGGCGTGGGGCGGGGTCATGGTCGGGTCCCGCCGTCGGGTCCGAGGATCCGGCCGTCCTTGAGCGTGAGGCGACGGCGTTCGCTACTGGCAGCGGCCAGCAGGTGATGGCACTCGCCCCCGTCCGATCAGCGGCAGAAGCGGACGCATGGCCGCGGCGCGCAGCTCCCGCAGGCAGTGATGGATGACGCCGGCGCGGGGTCAGAGCCGCAGGCCATGCCGTTCGAGGACGGCCATCGTCCCTTCCATGTCGAGGTCC
>JAJAYV010000368.1 GCA_026786045.1 Frankiaceae bacterium
CCCGGGCGCCGCGGCGCCACCCCCGGGGGGGGGCGGCGCCCCGGCGCGCACTACCGCGGCCCCCCCCCCCCCGCCGCGCTGTGGTCGGCGCTTCGCCGTCTCCCGGAGCGTCCGCGGGCGTAGGCTCGCCGACGCAGCCGACCACACCCCGAGAGGAGCCGACGCGTGACCGCCGGCACCACAGGACCGAGCGGTCCCCGCGTCCTCGTCGACGCGACAGCGGTCCCCGCCGACCGCGGCGGCGTCGGTCGCTACGTGGACGGCCTCATCGCCGCGCTCGCCGCAGGCGGTGCCGACCTCGCGATCGTCTGCCAGCGCGCCGACGCCGAGCGCTACGGCCGGATCGCCCCCGCCGCCACCGTCGTCCCCGGCCCAGCCGCGATCGTGCACCGCCCCGCGCGGCTGGCCTGGGAGCAGACCGGCCTGCCCATGGTCGCCCAGCAGGTCGACGCGCAGGTCCTGCACTCGCCGCACTACACGATGCCGCTTCGTTCCGGCCGGCCCGTCGTCGTCACCGTCCACGACGCGACCTTCTTCACCGATCCCGACCTGCACAGCTCGGTCAAGGGGACGTTCTTCCGCTCGGCGACGCGCACCGCGCTGCGCCGCGCCTCCCGCGTGATCACCCCGAGCAAGGCGACCCGCGACGAGCTCGTGCGGGTGCTCGACGCCGACGCGACGCGCATCGACGTGGCCTACCACGGCGTCGACGCCGCGATGTTCCGCATCCCGAGCGAGGCCGAGAAGGTCCGCGTCCAGGCCCGCCTCGGCCTGGCCGGCCAGTCCTACATCGCCTTCCTCGGCATGCTCGAGCCGCGCAAGAACGTCCCCGGCCTCATCCGCGGCTGGGTCAAGGCGTGCGAGGGCCGCGAGCTGACGCCCGCGCTCGTGCTGGCCGGCGGCTCCGGCTGGGACGACACGATCGACGCGACGATCGCCGAGGTGCCGTCGCACCTGCGCGTGCTGCGCCCGGGCTACCTGCGCTTCAGCGACCTGCCCGGCTACCTCGGCGGCGCGACGCTGGTCGCCTACCCCAGCCACGGCGAGGGCTTCGGCCTGCCGGTGCTCGAGGCGATGGCCTGCGGCGCACCGGTCCTCACGACGGACCGGCTGTCCCTGCCGGAGGTCGGCGGCGATGCCGTCGCCTACACCGAGCCCGACCCCGACTCCATCTCGCGCAACCTTGTGGCGCTGCTGGACGACCCCGACCGCCGCGCGGAGCTCGGCGCCGCCGGGCACCAGCGCTCGCTGGAGTTCACCTGGGCGGCCAGCGCCGAGGCGCACATGGCGTCGTTCGCCCGCGCTCTCGAGTCGTGAAGGGCGCGCCCCTCCGCGTCGTCGTCGTCACCTACTCGCCCGGCAGCTCGCTGCGGTCCTTCCTCGACACCCTGCCCGCCGCGACCACCCGGCCGTACGACGTCGTGCTCGCCGACAACGGCAGCACCGACGGCGCGCCCGAGGCGGCGGTCGGCCCGGGCGTGGAGCTGCGCCCGACCGGCGGCAACGTCGGCTACGGCCGGGCCGCGAACGTCGGCGCGCAGGGCGCGAAGGGTGAGTGGCTGGTCATCGCCAACCCCGACGTGACCTGGTCGCCGGGGGCGCTCGACGAGCTGCTCGAGGCCGCTCTGCGCTGGCCGCACGCCGGCTGCCTCGGTCCGGCGATCCGCACGTCCGACGGCCAGCTCTACCCGTCCGCACGGGCGTTCCCGTCGCTCGGCCGCGGCATCGGCCACGCCCTGCTCGGCTGGGCCTGGCCGGCGAACCCGTGGACCCGCGCCTACCGCGAGGAGAGCGGCGCCCCCGTCGAGCACCCGACCGGCTGGCTGTCCGGCTCCTGCATGCTGCTGCGCCGCGAGGCGTTCGAGGCCGTGACCGGCTTCGACCCGTCCTACTTCATGTACTGCGAGGACATGGACCTGTGCCGGCGGCTGGGCGAGGCGAGCTGGTCGAGCGTCTACGTGCCGAGCGCGGTCATCACCCACCTCGGCGGCCATGCCACCTCGCGCTCGGCCGGGCCGATGCTGCGCGAGCACCACCGCGCCCTCTACCGCTACCTGTCCCGGCAGTACTCCGGGCCGGCCTACGCGCCGGTGCGGCTGCTGCTCGGGGTCGGGCTGCTCGTGCGCTACCTGCTCGCCGCGCGGGTGCGAAAGCTCGGCGAGGGGGCGGCACCGACCAGATCGGCTGCCGTGCTGGACGATCCGAAATCTGACACCCCCCGTTCGGAGGCCTTGTGAGGCACGCCCTGATCCTGGCCGGCGGTTCGGGCACCCGGCTCTGGCCGTACTCCACCGCCGCGCTGCCCAAGCAGCTCGTCCCGCTGCTGCAGGGCCGCTCGTTGCTCGACATCGCCGTTGCCCGCGCGACGTCGGTGGTGCCAGCGGGCCAGGTCTGGCTCGGGGCGGGGGAGTCGCTGCGCGACGCCGTGTCCTCGGTCGAGGGGCTGCGCGCCGACCGGCTGGTCGTCGAGCCGTCCGGCCGCGACACGCTGCCGGCCGTCGCACTGGGCTGCGCCGTCATCGCCGCGCAGGACCCCGACGCCGTCGTCGCGGTGCTCACCGCCGACCACCTCATCGAGCCGCTGCACTCCTTCGCCGAGACGCTCGACGCGGCCTTCGCGCTGGCCGAGCAGCGGGCCGACGCGCTCGTCACCTTCGGCGTCGTGCCGGACAAGGCGGCCACCGGCTTCGGCTACCTCGAGCTCGGCGAGCCGCTGTCGGGCGGCGGGCACGTCGTGTCGAGCTTTCGTGAGAAGCCCTCCCTGTCGGTCGCTTCGGACTTCCTGGCGGCCGGACCGAGCCGCTACCTGTGGAACAGCGGCATGTTCGTCTGGCAGGCGTCCACGCTGCTGCGCGCGGTCGACGCGTTCGTCCCGCAGTCCGCACCGACGCTGCGCGCGATGGGTGCGGCGTACGGCACCTCGGACTGGGACGCGTTCGCCCGCGACGCGTGGCCGACCCTGGCGCGGCTCTCCATCGACTACGGCGTGATGGAGCCTGCGTCGACGTCGCCGGACTTCACCGTCGCCGCGCTGCCGCTCGCTGCCCGCTGGCTCGACGTCGGCTCCTGGCCGGCGTACGGCGAGGCGATCGGGGCCGACGCCGACGGCAACATGGTCGGTGCGGCGCGCGCGGTGCTCCACGCCAGCCGCGGCAACGTCGTCGCCTCCTCCGACCCCAACCACCTCGTGACGCTGGTCGGCTGCCAGGGGCTCGTGGTTGTGCACACGCCGACCGCCACGCTGGTGATGCCCGCGGCCGACGCGCAGCGGGTGAAGGAGCTGCACGCCCGCGTCGCCGAGGTCGCGCCCGAGCTGGCCTGAGGAACCGGGGGAGCCGGTCGGGCGTTGAGCGGCCGTCTCTCGAGAGGACCCGCATGCTGCCTGCACTGCCCGACCAGGTCGACCGGCTGGTCTTGCTCGGCTGGCCCGCGCTGGCCGGCCTGTCCGTGGCCGCCTTCCGCTCTCGGCTGGGACCGGTTGCCGCGCTGGACATCCAGGGCGTCCTCGTTGCGACGCGCCGCCTCGTCGACCCGCACGCCGCCGTCGCGGCCGTCGAGCTGGCCGGTCGGTCCGGCTTCACCTCGATGGACCTCGCCGAGCTGGCGTCCTTCGTCCCGTTGCCCTCGCTGGAGGTCCCGGACGTCGACGCCTACGTGCTGATCGACCCGTCGCCCGGGCCGGACACCCTCGACGTCCCGCCCGAGCAGGTCGTTCGTGCCGCCGGTCGTTCACCACTGACCGTCGAGGAGGGCGTCTGCTGGGTGGCCCAAGCGCCGGAGGTCCTCCGCGACGAGAACTGCTTCTCGCTCGCAGGGAGCCGCTGCGGCGACCGCCGCGTTCCGGCGCTGTGGCTGTCCGCGCGCCGGCCGCGCCTGGGCTGGTGCTGGCAGGGCGCACCGCACCCTTGGTTGGGGACGGCGTCGTGCGCGGGCCGGGTGGCGCTCAGCGTCCCGGTGCCGCAGCCCTCACTTCTTCGCCGGCACGCCAGCCCGTAGAAGTACTTCTGCACAGTCTCTTTCGTCCTCTGGTTCTGTCGGAGGGTGGTTCTACTGTCGTGTCATGGCAGTGGGTCAGCAGGTGCTCTCGGGGGTGGCGTCCCTCGAGCGGCTGCGCGCTGCCGAGGAAGCGGTCGAGGCATCCCTGCCGGTGGCGGGTCAGGCTCATGTC
>JAJAYV010000369.1 GCA_026786045.1 Frankiaceae bacterium
CCCGCCGCCGTCGCCACGAGCCGCGGGTCGGTCCCCGCGATGACGCCCGCCGCAAGCGGCGACAGCAGCCCCAGGGCGAGGTACGTCGCCACCGCCGCGACGCCGGCGCTCCACCGACGGGCCGGGTCGGGGTGCGCCGCGGGGCCCGCCGTCAGGGCGCCGGTGATCGCGGCCAGGTTGACCGTCGGCATGCCCAGCGGGGCGGCCGCGGCGGACGCCGCCCCGGTCGTGATCAGCAGCCTCCCGACCGGCGGCCGGTAGCCGTTGGCGGACAGGACCGCCACCCCCACGAGGTTCTGCGCGGCCATGGTCACGAGGTAGACGGGCAGCGCCACCGCGATGACCGCGTCCGATGTGAGTGCCGGCGCCGTGAGCTCGAAGGACGGCAGCAGCGGCGCCCCCTGCGGCAGCGGGCTGTCGCCCACGAGCACCACGAGCACCAGCGCCAGAAGCGCCACCGGAGCGGCGTACGACGGGGCGAGTCGCAGGGCGAGCAGCCAGGCCAGGCAGATCACCCCGGCCTGCAGGGGCAGCGGCCCGAGCGCCTGCACGGCGGCCAGGCAGAAGGGGAGCAGGACGCCTGCCAGCACGGCGGACGTCAGCGCGGAAGGCAGTCGCTGCAGCGCGCGGGTGAGCGGTCGGAGCAGGCCGGTCAGCGCGATGAGGAGGCCGGCGAGCGCGAGCCCGCCGACGACCGCTGGAAAGCCGCCGTCCACCGGCCCCGTCGTCGCCAGCAGGGCCAGGCCGGGGGTCGACCAGACCACGGACACGGGGATGCGCGTCGCGATGCTCAGGGCCGCGCTCGTCACCGCCATGACCACACCGAGCGCGAGCAGCGCGGAGGAGACCTGGCGCGCGGACGCGCCGACCGCCGTGAGGCCGGCCACCACCACCGCCACCGAGCTGGCGTAGCCGAGCAGCGCGGCCGTCACCCCGGCGGCGACCGCCTGTCGTTCCACCCGCAGGACACTAGGGACCGCGAAGACGGACCGGTTGCTGGACCTGTCCCCGCCCCGGGACTACCATCGCCGGGTGACGATGAGAACGCCGCTGGACGATGGACGGCTGGACGCGTCCCGACTGGACGACGCCGCGGTGGACGAGGTGGCCGCACTGGCTCCGGCGGCCGCGCTCTTCCGCGGGCTGGGCGACCCGAACCGGCTCGCGATCCTGCGCCACCTCGCCCTCGGCGAGCACCGCGTTCGTGACCTCACCGACCACTTGGGCCTGGCCCAGAGCACCGTGTCGGCGCACTGCCTGTGCCTGCGGGACTGCGGCCTGGTCACCGCCCGGCCCAGCGGTCGCGCGACCGTCTACTCGCTGGCGCACCCGGAGCTGCTCCAGCTGCTCGCCGCGGCGGAGCAGCTGCTCGCGGCCACCGGCGACGCTGTCGCGCTGTGCCCGACCTCCGGCAAAGCGTCGTGACCGCGCTCGCCGTCCTGCCGGACCGCACTGCCGTCCTGCGCCGACGCGTGCGGTTGGTCGTCGCCGCGACCATCACGTACAACGCCATCGAGGCCGTCATCGCCCTCACCGCCGGTGTCGCCGCGTCGTCCGCGGCGCTGGTCGGCTTCGGCCTCGACAGCATCGTGGAGGTGCTGTCGGCGGCCGCGATCGCCTGGCAGTTCGCCGGCGGCCGCCCGCACGCCGACCGCGAGCACGTCGCCCTGCGCCTGGTCGCCACGTCGTTCTTCGCCCTGGCCGCGTTCGTCACCGTCGACGCCCTGCGCTCCCTCACCGGCGCCGCCGAGCCGCAGCACTCCACCCCCGGCATCGTGCTGGCCGCCGTCAGTCTGGCCGTGATGCCCGGGCTCTCGTGGTTCGAGCGGCGTACGGGCCGCGAGCTCGGCTCGGCCAGCGTCGTCGCCGACAGCAGCCAGACGATGATCTGCGCCGCGCTGAGCGGGGTGCTCCTGGTCGGGCTGGTTCTGAACAGCACGCTCGGCTGGACCTGGGCCGACCCGCTCGCCGCGCTCGTCATCGCCGCCGTGGCGGTGCGGGAGGGGATCTCTGCTTTGCGCGGCGACACCTGCTGCACCCCGGTGGCCACCCTGCTCGCCGAGCCGGACGCGCCCGACACCTGCTGCGCCGACTGAGGCGGCGCGGCACCCGCAACGCGCGGCGCCCGCGCGTCGGGCGCCGGCGGGGTGACGTGCCTCGTGCAGCGGGTGGTGCACCACAGGTAATGATCGGCCGGATGTTGCGCGCTGGTGCACCAGGCGCTGCGAGCTACAGCCCGCCCGAGGCGGCCCGCGAGTTCCCTCAGGGGCCTACTGAGTTGGACGCTTCACGAGAAGTAGCGCCCACGTCGCGCCGACGAGCGCAACGACGGTGGTGATGATGCCGACAGACCACAGCGCCGGCGCCAGATCAAGATTCAGGATCCTCGTCCCGTCGTTGTCGTCACACCGGACGTGACGAGGCCATTGGAGATGAGGACCAGGCCCACCTACCTCGACGTCCCGTCCGACCGTGGTGAAGCAGTAGTCCTCCAAGTACTGCCCCAGGCCGATCGCCCAGACGACGGGGCCAGGGGTACGGGGGCAAGCGTCAGCGCGGCGGCGCCCGCCGCCCGCATGGCCAACACCCGGCTCACCCTCCCAGAGTTCGGCGGCGGCTACACCACCGGAAGGCCGTTCCCGGTGAGAGAGGTGCCGGCACTGACGCCAAGCGGCGCGCTGGTCTGGTGGGGCAGCTAGCAGCGATCACCGATGTGGGGCCAGAACGAGTGCAAGATCGCCTGTCGACCGAGAATCCCAGGGCTGAGCGCTTGGCGTCCGCGCTTCCCTCACACGGTCGCGGTGAGACGGCTCGTCCGGCACCGCGGTCCCTGTCGCAGCCCCGGTTCCCGATGACATCTTCGGCTCGCAGCCGTCCGGAGGCAACTGCCCCGCAGCCCGCTAGTGCCAGGGATGTCGAGGCGACCCGCCCGGCCGCACGACGTGCCCATGCTGACGCGCCGTACCGATC
>JAJAYV010000370.1 GCA_026786045.1 Frankiaceae bacterium
CCCCCGCCCCGCCGGCCGCCGCGCGGCGCCGGAGCGCGCGCGCGCGGCCGGCGCCGGGCTACGGCGCCCGCCCCGCCCGCGGCCGGCTCGAGCTGCCCCCGCGGGCGGTGCGCCGGGTCGGGGCAACCGCGCTGCGCAAGGTGTTCGCCAAGCTCGAGGCGGGCGGGCGCGGCAGCCACGACGTGCAGGACGCAGGCGCCGCGGGCGAGCGCACCGGCGCCTCGCGGCCGTGGGAGTTCGGCGATGAGCAGCCGCTCGACGTCGTGCGCACGGTGCGCAACGCGGTGCTGCGCAGTCCCCGTCTGCCCGCCTCCGGCGGGACGCTGGCCGACCCGGTCCGGCTGCACGTCGAGGACTTCGAGGTGGTCGAGACCGAGCGGCGTACCAGCGCGACGGTGGCGCTGCTGGTCGACCTGTCGTTCTCGATGGAGCTGCGCGGCACCTGGGGCACCGCCAAGCAGACCGCGCTGGCGCTGCACTCGCTGGTGACGACGAAGTACCCGCAGGACGCGATCGAGATCATCGGCTTCAGCGACTACGCGCAGGTGCTCTCGCCCGAGAAGCTGGCCGGGCTCGACGCCCAGCGCGTGCAGGGCACCAACCTGCAGCACGCGCTCGTGCTCGCCGGGCGGCACCTCGCCAAGCACCCCGACGGCGAGCCGGTCGTGCTGGTCGTCACCGACGGCGAGCCGACCGCGCACCTCACGCGCAGCGGCTACGCGGAGTTCTGCTGGCCGCCGCTGCCGGAGACCCTCGAGCTGACGCTGGCGGAGGTCGAGCGGGTCACCCGGCGCGGCGCGACCATCAACGTCTTCATGCTTGACGACGAGCCGCGGCTGGTGGAATTCGTCGAGACGCTCGCCGCCCGCAACGGCGGCCGGGTCTTCTCCCCCGACCCGGAACGGCTCGGCGAGTACGTCGTCAGCGACTACCTACGCGCCCGGCGCGGTCGCGGCCGCACCCGCTGAGCGCGGGGCCGGCCGCGACGACGACCCCGCCACGCCCTCGTACTGATCCTCGTGTCGGATTTCGAGGTCACTTGGGGCTCAGAGCGACACGACGATCAGTACTAGGCGGGCTCCGGCTCTGGTGCTGCTCGTCGGGCTGACCGATCGCTGCGTGGTGCCGGTGACACCAGCCATGCCGCGGCTAGGGTCCGCGGCGTGACGTACTCCGGCACCTACGCGGTGGTCCTGGTCCTGCACCTGCTCACGGTCGCGTTCCTCGTCGGACCGGCGGCGATCGCCGGCATGACGTCGGTGCGAGCCGCCCGCGCCGGGCAGGCGCAGACGCTGCGCGACGCCAGCCGCACCACCCGCCTCTACACGCTCGGGACGCTGCTGACCGTCCTGCTCGGCACCGCGATGGTGGGCCTCGGCGCGGTCGGCGACCAGTGGGAGATGGGCCAGCTCTGGGTCTCGGCGTCGTACGCCCTGTGGTTCGTGGCGCTGGCGCTGACCCTGGCGCTGGTCGTCCCGGCGCAGCTCAAGGCGGCGAAGGCGATCGAGAACGGCGGCAGCGCGGACGACCTGGTCGGCCGGATCGCCGCCGGCTCGGGCCTCGTCCTGCTGGCCTGGACCGCGATCATCGTGCTCATGGTCGTCAAGCCCGGCGCGTAGGCGTCAGGCAGGCGGGGCGGCCAGGGTCCAGCCGAGCACGGGGTCGCCGGCGACCTGTGGGGTCTGCCGGCCGTGCGGCTCCTGACCCAGCGTGATGGCCTGCGCGTAGTAGGTGGACCAGCGCAGCGCCTCGCCGATCGTCGTGCGGCCGTCGCCGTCGGCGTCGGCCTGCCCCTGGCGCAGCCCGAGGTCGAACAGCAGCCCGGTCCATACCGACATGCCCCACGGCGGGTACTCGTAGGACTTCTCGACGGCCTTGGACGAGCCGCTGAACAGCACCCGGTCGCTGGGGATCCCGTCGAGGAAGCTCGCCGCCTCGCAGCCGGCGATGTCCACCCACAGCTTGCCGGTCGCGCGGGACAGCGCGGCGGTCACCTCGCGGTCGCGGACGAAGTCGCGGTCGACCGGCCACAGCGACTCGCTCTGGCCGCCGTGCTGCTTGACGTGGCCGGAGTAGTGGAACAGCGCGAAGGTTCCCGGCCGGCTCCGCTCCGCCAGCCAGGCCAGCCCCTCGCGGAGCGCGCGACCGGTGACCTGCTCGTCGGTCAGGACGCGGATCTGGTCGGCCCGCCAGCCGCTCGCCACGAGCGCGTCGGCGATGAACCGGACGTCCTTGGCGCTGCCGATGGTGTCGACCGTCGGTGGTCGGTAGTCCTGCACGCCGACCAGCAGCGCCCAGCGGTCTCGGGGCGCGGCGGTGCGCTCCGGTCGCTGGTCGGGCTGGGGTCCGGGCGGCGGGCCGAGCACGGAGCTGACGTCGAGGTCGGGGGTCGCCGCGTTGCGCGCCGGCGGCGGCGGTGCGGGCTCAGCTGCGGGCGGGGGCTCTGGCGTCGGCTCGGATGCCGGCTCGGGTGTCGGCTCGGCGCTCGGGGTGGGCGACGGCTCGCCCAGCCGCTCGGCTGCCGCGGGCGTCGCCGGCGCGACGTCGGGCGACACCGCCTGAGAGGCGACACCGACCAGCAGCACCAGCCCGAGCGAGGAGGCACCCGCCACCAGCCAGGGGGGCGTGGGGCGGGTCACCCCGGAAGAGTCGGCTGCGGGCCGCCCCGGGTCAAGCCGGCAGGCGGCCGAGCGCCCGCTCCAGGTCGGCGAGCAGGTCGCCGGCGGTCTCGATGCCGACCGACAGGCGCACCAGGTCGGCCGGGACCTCGAGCTGGGAGCCGGCGACGCTGGCGTGGGTCATCCGGGCGGGGTGCTCGATGAGCGACTCGACGCCGCCGAGCGACTCGCCCAGGGTGAAGACTGTCGTGGATCGGCAGACCTCCAGCGCGGCCGCCTCGCCGCCGGCCAGCCGGAAGCTGACCATCCCGCCGAAGCCGCTCATCTGCTTCGCGGCGACCCCGTGGCCGGGGTGGTCGGGCAGGCCGGGGTAGAGCACCTGGGCGACCTTCGGCGAGGCGAGCAGCAGCTCGACGACCGCCGCGGCGTTGGCGCAGTGCCGGTCCATCCGCACGCCGAGGGTCTTCGCGCCGCGCAGCACCAGCCAGGAGTCGAAGGCGCCGGGCACGCCGCCCATGGCGTTCTGGTGGTAGGCGAGCTCCTCGCCGAGGACCGCATCGGTGCTGATGAGCGCGCCGCCGACGACGTCGGAGTGGCCGCCGAGGTACTTCGTCGTCGAGTGCACGACGACGTCGGCGCCGAGCGCGAGCGGCTGCTGCAGGTACGGGCTGGCGAAGGTGTTGTCGACGGCCAGCCGCGCGCCGGCGTCGTGCGCGATGGACGCGAGCCCGGCGATGTCGGCGATGCCGAGCAGCGGGTTGGTCGGGGTCTCGCACCAGATCAGGCTGGTCTCCGGGCGCACCGCCGCCCGGACCGCGTCGAGGTCGCTCAGCGCGACCGGCGTGTGGCTGACACCCCACCGCTCCAGCACCTTCGCGAACAACCGGTAGGTGCCGCCGTAGGCATCGTCGGGGATGACGACGTGCCCGCCGGGCGAGGTGACGGTGCGCAGCAGGCAGTCCTCGGCGGCCAGGCCGCTGGCGAAGGCGAGCCCGGTGCGACCGCCCTCCAGCGCCGCCAGGCAGGTCTCCAGCGCGGTGCGGGTGGGGTTGCCGCTGCGGCTGTACTCGTAGCCCTTGTGCCGCCCGACCTCGGACTGCACGTAGGTGGAGGTCTGGTAGATCGGGACGACGACGGCGCCGGTCGTCGGGTCGGGGTCCTGCCCGGCGTGGATGGCGAGCGTCTCGAAGCCGTAGTCGCCACCGGCCCATCGGTCGGCGGTGGTGTCGCCGTGCACCTCGGAGCCGAAGTCGGCGCTGCCGGCAGCGGCGATGTGGGCGGCGGTCTGCTCGGGCTCTTCCATGGTGACGAACGTAGGCGCTCAGCCGAGCGGCAGGTCCAGGCCCACCCCCTCGGCCGCCACGGCCATGGCCACGTCGAACCACGCGGCGTCGTCGGTGAACGCGCTGTAGCTGTGGCCGAACAGCTCGTACGACACCGCGCCGACCAGGGCGACGAGCAGGACGACCGAGCGCTCGAGGACGTCGTCGTACGGCGGCGCCGGCGGTCCGCCGGCCATCTCCAGGACGACGTCGGTGACCAGGCGCGGACCGGGCAGCGGCCGTGCGGGAACACCCAACGTCCCGTCTTCGGCCGCGCCCAGCACGACTGCCGCCATGACCCGACTGAGCCGGGTCGCCGGCTCGACGGTGTCGGCGGGGGCCGCGTAGCCGGGTACTGGCGAGCCGTAGACCAGCGCCCACTCGTGCGGGTGCACCAGCGCCCACCCCCGCACGGAGCGGCACACCGCCAGCCAGCGGGCTCCCGCAGCGAGAGCCGGATCAGCTGCCTCCTCGGCAGTCTCACCGATCGCGTCGTAGGCGTCGACGATGAGCGCGGTCAGCAGCGCGTCGCGACTCGGGTAGTAGCGGTAGAGGGCCGACGAGGCCATGCCCATCTCCCTGGCGACGGCCCGCAGCGACAGCGCGGCGGCCCCGGACTCGGCGAGGTGGCGTCCGGCGGTCGCCTTGATCACGTGCTCGAGCTCCCGGCGGGCGCGCTGGCGGGCAGTCTGCACAGCGGTCACGACGCCATCCTGCGGCATGACGAGATCGGTGACAACTGACGAGAGCGGTGCTCTTGACAGCTGGGCCGATGGCGCGGACAGTGCGTGCAGACGAGAGCACCGCTCTCGCTAGAGAGGATCAAGCCATGAGCCTTCACGTCGTCCTCGGCAAGGGCCCCGTCGGCAGCACACTGACCGCCCGCCTGGTGGACCAGGGCCACGACGTCCGGGTGCTGAGCCGGTCGGGCGGGGGGCCGACGCTCCCCCGGGTGGAGCACGTCGCCGTCGACGCCTCCGACACGACCGCTCTCACGTCCGCCGACCGCGGAGCGGCCGCGCTGAACAACCGCGCGAACCCGCCCTACCACCGCTGGGCGGAGCAGTGGCCGCCGATCGCGCAGGCGCTGCTGGACGCCGCGGAGGCGACCGACGCCGTGCTCGTCATTATGGGGAACCTGTACCCCTACGGCCCGGTCGACGTCCCGATGACGGA
Source organism: Frankiaceae bacterium (assembly GCA_026786045.1). Classification (GTDB taxonomy): domain Bacteria; phylum Actinomycetota; class Actinomycetes; order Mycobacteriales; family SCTD01; genus SCTD01. The sequence goes on from JAJAYV010000370.1 coordinate 5,117, forward strand.
GGACCTGCCCCTGGCGGCGGCCGGCACGAAGGGCCAGGTGCGCGCCGCGATGTGGACGCAGGCCCTGTCCCGTCACCAGGCCGGCACGCTCCGCACCGTCGAGGTACGAGCCTCGGACTTCGTCGGCCCGGGCGTCACCGACGGCGGCATGCTCGGGGAGCGGGCCGTTCCGGCGCTGCTGCGCGGCCGCACGGTGCGCGTGCTCGGCGACCCCTCCGTAGCGCACAGCTGGACGGCCATCGGCGACGTCGCTACAGCGCTGGCCGTGGCGGGCAGCGACGAGCGGGCCTGGGGCCGGGCGTGGCACGTGCCGACGGCGCCCGCGGTCAGCGCACGTGAGGCGGTGCACGGGATGTGCCGCGCCGCCGGGGTCCCCGAGGTGACGGTGAGCCAGCTGCCGCACCTCGCGCTGCGGGCGGCCGGGCTGGTCGTGCCACTGCTGCGCGAGCTCGAGGAGACGCGCTACCAGTTCGTGCGGCCGTTCGTGCTCGACAGCAGCGCCTTCAGCGAGACGTTCGGCCTGGCAGCGACGCCGCTGGAGCAGACCTGGGCGCAGACGGTCGACTGGTGGCGGTCCCGGCTGTCGGCCGCCGCCTGAGCAGCGCGCCGGCCCGGGCGACAGCGCGCTCGTCGGTGGCGAGGACGAGGCCGTCCGTCACCAGCACGCAGGTCAGCACGAAGAACAGCCCCTCCTCGATCGGCAGCCCGAGCAGCAGCACCCCGGTGCTGCTGGCGGGCGCGATCGACCAGATGCCGTCCGCCAGGGCCAGCCGGTCGGCGGCGCACAGCCAGAGGGCGACCGGGAGGGCGATGAGCGCCCGGTCGGCGAGCCGGGCCCGCAGCAGATCGCCGGCGACAGCACGCTGCAGGAGCATCGGCGGGGCGACCCACACCAGCAGCAGCCCCAGGTAGCGGTACGGCCCGCCGGCGACCAGCAGGGCGGCCCCGAGGGCCAGCACCGCGATCAAGGCGGCAGCGCCGCGCCGGCGGGTGGCAGAGGCGGCCAGGAGGACCGTCGGCGAAGAGGGTGTGGTGCGAGGGTGGAGGCGGTGGAGCAGGTGGCCCCAGCTGGCGATCAGCAGGACCTCGAGGACGACGAACAGGTACTCCTCGGCGGGGACTGACCCGAGCCGGGCGAGCACGCGATCACCGCCGTAGGACCAGACACCGGAGCGGACGAGGTGCTCGTCCCACGGCGCCGTCCAGACCAGGGCCACCACCGCGAGGGCGGCAGTGGCCCCGGTCAGGCGGGCCGGGAGCCGACCCGCCCACAGCAGCATAAGTGCCACGGGCAGGCCGAGGAACAGCACGTCGAACAGCAGGTAGCTCACGACGCCGCCGTCCCTAAGGTGGTGACTAGCTCCGGGCCTGGGCCGGGCTCCCGGTCTCGATCGGCGCGTCGAAGTCGTGGTCGTCGCCGAAGTTCGGGTCGTCGGCCATGCTCTTCATGCGGGCGATCTTGAAGATGATCAGACCGAACATGGCCTTCGCCAAGATGTCGGCGACCGAGTAGCCGAACTGGCGGAGGACGAACGCGTCCGCGCCGTCGAAGCCGAGGACCGGCATGAGGTACGCGATCGGGTAGACGCCCCACAGGGCGACCAGCAGGATGAACAGCTTGCGCAGCGTCTTGACGACCGCAGGCGGCTGACGGTCCAGCGACTTGTTGATCTCCACGAACAGCACGTACAGGATGTACAGGAACGGGAGCGTGGAGAGCGTGCCCCAGAACAGGCGCGGGCCGGTGTCGGTCGTGATCTCACCGGGGTAGCCCAGGGCGATCATGAGCCCCGAGGCGACGACCAGCTTGAACAGCAGCGGCTTGGCGGCCGCCCGGGTGAGGGCGAGCACCGCGATCACCTCGACCAGCAGCAGCGGGACGGTCAGGAACCAGTCGACGTAGCGGTAGCCCTCGTTGAACGGGATGTTCGTCAGCGTGTAGACGCCGGCGCCACCCTGCGCCTCGGTCTCGTATGAGTCCCGGAAGTTGTCGAAGATGCGGAGGTAGTGGTAGGTCGCGATGAAGCAGACGGTCGCGCTGACGATCAGCGCGTTGCGGTACCGCGGCAGCACTCGCTTTTGCGAGAGCACCAGGTAGAGCCCGGTGAAGAACAGGCTGGCGACAGCCAGGGAGAACAGGTTGTACACGGTGTCGTACTGACCTGACGAGAGCTCGGGGATCTGGATCCCCTGGGCGACGATCACGACGCAGTCCTCCTGGAGGTAGCCGGCGGTCTGCCGGCATGGGGCACGACGCGGCGAACACCCGGTCGGGCGTCCGGCTCCGGAGCGAGGTCCGGTGGCCGGGTGGCCGGTGGACCAGGGGCGGGGCGCTACAGATACTGGGGGTACAGAAGTGGTTTCGCAACTCGAACAAAGTTTGAACCGCTCTTCGGGTGGTGGTGTCCCGGTTCCAGGAGCAGGATCACCCCGTGACCCTGCTCGCGACCGCCCCGCCCGGCGCCGCACCGACCGCCGCGGACCCCCTGCTGCGCGGGGCCTCACGGCTCTCGGTCGGGGTCCTGAGCGCGGCACTGGTCGCCGGGCTCGTCGCCCCGGAGCTGCTCCGCGAAGCCGGCCCGGCGCTGCTCGTCGCGGCGGCGGTGCTCGGGCTCCCGCACGGCGCGGTGGACCACCTGGCATGGGGCTGGGCGCAGGGCGAGGTCCGGCCGCGGGTCGGTGTCGTCGTCGGCTACGCGCTCGCGGCCGCCGCGGCGGTCGGGGTGGCGCTGCTCGTGGCGCTGCCCGCGGTGTTTGTGGTGCTGGC
>JAJAYV010000371.1 GCA_026786045.1 Frankiaceae bacterium
CCCCGACGTCCCCGGCACCACCCTGGACGGCGACGACGTCAGCGCCGTCATCCGCGGCGCCGAGGTCACCGGCGCGGTGAGCGCGGTCAGCGCCGTCCCTGCGGTCCGGGACCGGATGGTCGCCCTGCAGCGCGAGCTGGCCGGTACCGCCGGCGCGGTGCTCGAGGGCCGCGACATCGGCACCGCCGTCTTCCCCGAGGCGCCGGTCAAGGTCTTCCTCGACGCGAGCCCTGAGGTGCGCGCCAGCCGCCGTGCCGGCGACGCCGACACCGGGGTCGCCGGGTCCGGCGGGGACGTCGTGAGCCGGGTCGCCGCCGACCTCGCCCGCCGGGACCGGTTCGACAGCTCGCGCACCGCCAGCCCCCTGCAGGCGGCCGATGACGCCGTCCACCTCGACAGCAGCCGCCTCGACGCGGAGCAGGTCGTGGAGCGGGTGCTCTCGCTGGTCAGCGGCGCCGGGCTGCCCGCCGGCACCGCCGGATGACCTCGGTCGTCCCGCCAACGACCGCGCGCCGCCGCGCCACCGGGACGCTCAAGCCGCCCGTGCGCACCGGTGTCCGGCTGGTCGGCACCGGCCTGGCCCGCACCCTGCTGTCGCTGCGCGTCGAGGGCGCCGAGCACATCCCCGCCGACGGCCCGGTGATCCTCGCCGGCAACCACAGCGGGATCCTCGACGGCCCGCTCGTCTTCTTCGTCAGCCCCCGCCCGGTCCGGCTGCTCACCAAGGCCGAGGTCTTCGTCGGCGGCTGGGCGCGGGCCTGCGGCTGGCTCGGGCTGATCCCCGTCCACCGCGGCCAGGCCGACCGCGCCGCGCTACAGGCCGGCCTGGCCCACCTGGCCGACGGGGGAGCGCTCGGCGTCTTCCCGGAGGGCACCCGCGGAACCGGCGCGCTGGACCAGGTCGCCGACGGCGTGGCCTACCTCGCGCTGCGCAGCGGCGCCCCGGTCGTGCCCATCGCGGTGACCGGCACGCTCGCCGCGCTGCCCCGCGGGAAGAAGGTCCCCGTCTGGCGCGCTCCAGTCCGGGTGGTCTTCGGGCCGCCCGTGACGGTCCAGCCCACCGGCGACCCGCGCGCCCGCTCCACCGTCCGCGCCGCCGCCGAGCAGCTCCGACTCGCGCTCGTCGCCCACCTGCGCAGCACCACCGAGGAGAACCCATGACCGACGAGTCCGACCTGATGCTCGACGAGGACCGCACGCCCCAGCCGGTGCTGGCGGTGGTCGGTCGTCCCAACGTCGGCAAGTCGACGCTGGTCAACCGCATCCTCGGCCGCCGCGAGGCCGTCGTCGAGGACGTCCCCGGCGTCACCCGCGACCGCGTCACGTACGACGCCCAGTGGCGCGGCCGGCGCTTTACCGTCGTCGACACCGGTGGCTGGGACCCCGACGCCGTCGGGCTGCAGAAGGCCGTCGCCGCGCAGGCCGAGGTCGCCGTCGCGGCCGCTGACGCGGTGCTGTTCGTCGTCGACGTCACCGTCGGTGCGACCGACGCCGACGAGGCCGTCGTCCGCGTCCTGCGAAAGGCCAACAAGCCGGTCGTGCTCGTCGCCAACAAGGTCGACGACGAGCGCGGCGAGTCCGACGCCGCGATGCTGTGGTCACTCGGGCTCGGTGAGCCCTACACCGTCTCCGCCCTGCACGGCCGGGGGAGCGGTGACCTGCTCGACGTCATCCTCGACGCGCTGCCCGAGACGCCCGCCGAGCGCTTCGACCAGGAGGCCGGTCCGCGGCGTGTCGCCCTCGTCGGACGCCCCAACGTTGGCAAGTCCTCGTTGCTCAACCGGCTCTCGGGCGAGGAGCGGGTCGTCGTCGACAGCGTCGCCGGCACCACCCGCGACCCGGTCGACTCACTGGTCGAGGTGGGCGGCGAGACCTGGAAGTTCGTCGACACCGCCGGTCTGCGCCGCCGCGTCTCGCACGCCTCCGGCGCGGAGTACTACTCCTCGCTGCGCACCCAGTCGGCCATCGACGCGGCCGAGGTCGCCGTCGTGCTGCTCGACGCCAGCGAGCCGATCAGCGAGCAGGACCAGCGGGTCATCGGGATGGCCGTCGACGCCGGGCGTGCACTCGTCATCGCCTTCAACAAGTGGGACCTCGTCGACGAGGACCGTCGGCCGCAGCTGGCCAAGGAGATCGAGCGCGAGCTCGCCCGCGTGCAGTGGGCGCCTCGGCTGAACGTGTCCGCGCTGACCGGCCGAGCCGTCGACAAGCTCGCACCGGCGCTGCACACCGCGCTGGAGGGCTGGGAGACCCGCATCTCCACCGGTCGGCTCAACACCTGGATCTCCGAGCTCGTCGCGGCGACCCCGCCGCCTGTCCGCAGCGGCAAGCAGCCCAAGATCCTGTTCGCCACGCAGGCCGGCACCCGGCCGCCGCGCTTCGTGCTGTTCACCAGCGGCTTCCTCGAGGCCGGCTACCGCCGCTTCATCGAGCGCCGACTGCGCGAGGACTTCGGCTTCGCCGGCAGCCCGATCGAGGTCAGCGTCAAGGTGCGCGAGAAGCGCAAGCGCTGAGCCGGGCGGAAGGCCGCCGCTGCTAGGCTCTGGCGGACCGCGGGCTGTAGCGCAGCTTGGTAGCGCACCTGACTGGGGGTCAGGGGGTCGCAGGTTCAAATCCTGTCAGCCCGACACAAGAACGCGCAGGTCAGAGCGGGTGCAGCCCTTCGGGGCGGCACCCGCTCTGCGCGTCTCGGACAGCGCTAGCCGACTGTCGCGCCGAACGCCGACCCGAGCGCGTACGTCACGCTCGCGGCGCCGGCGCCGACGGCCAGCTGGCGCAGGGCGCGGCGCAGCGGGGGAGCGCCCGACAGCATGCCGACCGTCGCCCCGGTGAGCAGCAGCGCGCCGCCGACCAGCACGCACGCCACGAGCAGCGCGGCGGTCCCGCTCAGCCCGAGCAGGAAGGGCAGTACCGGCACCAGCGCGCCGCTGGCGAAGAAGGCGAAGCTCGACAGCGCGGCCGACCAGCCGGTGCCGACCAGGTCGTGGCCGTCGTCGCCGGCGGGGCGCTCGTACGGCGGCCGGTCGCGCAGCTGGGCGGCGGCGTGGTCACGGGCGCCCTCGGCCGACATGCCGCGGGCCCGGTAGACCAGCGCGAGCTCGTTGGCGTCGACGTCGAGGTAGGGGTAGGCGTCGACGTGCCCGGCGCCCATCGTCGAGGCGGCCAGCAGCTCGCGCTGCGAGCGCACCGAGATGTACTCGCCCGCGCCCATCGACAGCGCGCCGGACAGCAGGCCGGCCAGGCCGGTGAGCAGCACGGTGGAGCTCTCGGCGCCGCTGCCGGCAACGCCGAGCACGAGCGCGAGGTTGGAGACCAGCCCGTCGTTGGCGCCGAAGACGGCGGCGCGGAAGGTGCCCGAGACCTGCTCGCGGCCGCGCTGGGCCAGGCCGCGGACGACCTCGGCGTGGATCTGCTCGTCGGCGGCCATGGTCTGCGTCGCGTCGGGGTCGTCGGCGTACGGGCTGCGCGTCTCGGCCCGCTGGGCGAGCGCCAGCACGAACACCGAGCCGAAGCGGCGGGCCAGCTGAGCGAGCAGCGCCGCCCGCAGGCTGGCCCGCGCGCGGGCCCCGCCGTGCTCGGCGAGCAGCGACTCCCAGTGGGCGGCGTGCCGGCCTTCGGCGTCGGCCAGCTCGAGCAGGATCTCCCGCTCCTCGCCCTGGCGGCGGGCGGCCAACTCGCGGTAGACCGACGCCTCCAGGCGCTCGTCGGCCAGGTGGCGGCGCCACCGGCGGACCGTCGACCGCTCGGGGGCGGCGCCGGTGCTCGTCATGTCGGTCCCTCTGTCGGGGCGCCGGTCCGGCTCGTCGGCGGGTGCCTTCGACCCGGCGCACGGCGCCGTCGGTCGAAGGTCTCGCTCACCGTGGTGGTCACGGCCCGGTCACCGGGCCCGCGCGAGCGGGCCAGCATGTCGACGACTCGGCAGGCGGAGCTACTCCCCTTCGCCCGCGAGTGTAGGTGGTCGGACCCGGTCGGGTGCTCAAGCCCGGGGGTCCGTGGCACCGACAGGGAAGGCATGGCCCCCCTCGAGAGGCGCGCGGCCGAGGTGTACGGCGACGGCGCCGTCACCGAGGTCATCCGCCCTGCCGCCGTCCTGCCCGAGGCCGCCGCCCGCACCGTGCTCGTCGAGCTCGCCCACCGCGACGTCCGCTCCGGCGGGCACTGGGCGAGCTGCCCGACGCTGTGGCAGCGCTACGACCGGCCCTGGAACGGCACCGGCAACAGCACGCCCGGCGACGCCGTGCTCGTCGGCAGCCTGCAGGTGACGTACGGCGCCCCCACCCGGTACGCGATCACCATCTACCGCGCCACGGTGACCCAGTTCGGGGCGGCGTACGGCTGGACCGTCGAGTCGCTGTGCGACGAGGCGCTGGGCTACGGCGGTTACACGCTGGCCGAGTGCCCACGGGCCGACCTCAAGCCGCCGCCCAAGCCCTTCCGGATGGGGAACTGAGCCCTTCTGCGCGCGGTGCCGCCGGGCACGCCGGGGGCACCGATTGGGGCGGCCGGGCGCCGCGCGGCGCCGCGGCGGAGGAGGGCTCATGGCGGACGGGGTGGGCACCGCCGACCCGCCGACGTCCTCGCGCATCTGGACGGTCCCCAACGCCCTGAGCATGCTGCGCCTGGCCGGCGTCCCGCTGTTCCTCTACTGGGCGCTCGTGACCGAGCAGGACGGCCGGGCGATCCTGCTGCTCATGGCCGCCGGTGCCAGCGACTACTTCGACGGGCTCATCGCCCGCAGGTGGCAGCAGTTCACCCGGCTCGGCCAGCTGCTCGACCCGGCGGCCGATCGCCTCTACATCCTCGCCACGCTGCTCGCGCTGGTCGTGCGCGACGGCCTGCCGCTGTGGTGGGCACTGGTGCTCATCGGCCGCGACGTGGTGCTGGCCTGCTTCCTGCCGGTGCTGCGCCGGGCCGGCCACGGGCCGCTGCCGGTGCACTTCCTGGGCAAGGCGGCGACGTTCAACCTGCTCTACGCCTTCCCGATGCTGCTGGCCGCGGTGCCCGGCAACGAGGGGCTGCTCGCCGACGTCTTCCGGCCGATGGGCTGGGCGTTCGCGACCTGGGGCAGCGTGCTCTACCTGTGGGCCGGCGGGCTCTACGTGCTGCAGGTCCGGCAGGTGCTCCGCGCCGACCGCGAGGCCGACGCCGCCGCGGAGGGAGCCGGCGTGTGAGGGCGGTCGTGATGGCCGGGGGCGAGGGCACCCGGCTGCGCCCGATGACGGCCAACCAGCCCAAGCCGCTGCTGCCGGTCGTCAATCGGCCGATCATGGAGCACGTCCTGCGGCTGCTGAAGCGGCACGGCTTCGACGAGACGGTCGTGACGGTGCAGTTCCTCGCCAGCCTCGTGCGGACCTACTTCGGCGACGGCGACGAGCTCGGCATGCACCTGTCGTACGCCACTGAGGAGAGCCCGCTGGGCACGGCGGGCTCGGTGCGCAACGCTCACGCCGCCCTGCGCGACGACGCCTTCCTCGTCATCTCCGGCGACGCGCTCACCGACATCGACCTCGGCGAGCTGGTCGCGGCGCACCGCCGCACGGGCGCGCTGGTCACGGCCTGCCTGACCCGGGTGTCCGACCCGCTGGAGTTCGGCATCGTGCTGTCCGGCGAGGACGGCCGGATCGAGCGCTTCCTGGAGAAGCCCACCTGGGGGCAGGTCTTCAGCGACACGGTCAACACCGGCATCTACGTCATGGAGCCGGAGGTCTTCGACTCGGTGGAGCCCGGCGTCGCCGTGGACTGGTCCGCCGACGTCTTCCCGGCGCTGCTGGCCAAGGGCGCGCCGCTGTACGGACACGTCGCGGAGGGCTACTGGGAGGACGTCGGCAGCCTGGACAGCTACATCCGCGCGCAGGCCGACGTGCTCAAGCGCCGTGTCGACGTCGACATCGACGGCTTCGAGGTCTCGCCCGGCGTGTGGGTGGGGGAGGGCGTCGACATCGACCCCGACGCACGGCTGTCGGGCCCGCTCTGCATCGGCGACCACGTCAAGGTCGAGGCGGGCGCGCGGGTCGGCGAGCTGACCGTGCTCGGCGACAACGTCGTGGTGAAGGGCGGCGCCACGCTCGAGCGTGCGGTCGTCCACGACAACGTCTTCATCGGCCCGCAGGTCAGCCTGCGCGGCGCGGTGATCGGCAAGAACACCGACGTCATGCGTGCCGCCCGGATCGGTGAGGGGGCGGTCGTCGGCGACGAGTGTGTCGTCGAGGAGGAGGCCTATCTCGCCGACGGGGTGAAGGTCTACCCCTTCAAGACGATCGAGGCCGGGGCGGTGCTGCACACCAGTGTCATCTGGGAGAGCCGGGGCAGCGCGTCGCTGTTCGGCCCGCGCGGGGTCTCCGGCCTGGTCAACGTCGAGATCACCCCCGAGTACGTCGTGCGGCTCGCCTCGGCCTACGCCACCACGCTGCCGAAGGGCAGCACCGTCGTCACCTCCCGCGACGCCTCCCGAGCGGCCCGGGCCCTGAAGCGGGCTGTCATCAGCGCGCTCAACGCCAGCGCCATCGACGTGCACGACCTCGAGGTGGCGCCGCTGCCGCTGGCCCGCTTCACGACCGCGCGCGGTGATGCCGCCGGCGGGGTCGTCCTGCGCACCACTCCCGACGACCCCCAGTCGGTCGACATCGTCTTCCTCGACGCCGGCGGCGGCGACCTGCCACCTGCCCGGCAGCGCGCCCTCGAGCGGGTCGTCAGCCGGCAGGAGTTCCGCCGCGCCTTCCCCGGCGAGATCGCCGAGCTGACCTTCCCGTCCCGGACCGTCGAGACCTACGTCCAGGAGCTGCTGCGCACCGTCGACACCAGCGGGGTGGACGAGGCGGCGATGAAGATCGTCCTCGACACCGCCGGGGGAGCGGTGTCGCTGGTCCTGCCGTCGCTGCTCGGCCGGCTCGGCGTGGAGGTGCTGACGGTCAACAACCGGCTCGACGAGCGGGCCACCAGCGAGAGCGTCGCGGAGCACATGCGCGACCTCGAGCGGCTCGGCGATCTGGTGTCGAGCTCGCGGGCGGCCTTCGGTGTGCGGTTCGACCACGTGGGGGAGCGCCTCGCGCTCGTCGACGAGCACGGCCGGCTCATCCACGACGACCGTGCGCTGCTCGTCATGCTCGACCTCATCGCGGCCGAGGGTCGCGGCGGGCGGGTCGCGCTGCCGGTGACCACCACCCGGGTCGCCGAGCAGGTCACCACCTTCCACGGGACCCAGGTGCTGTGGACCTCGACCGCTCCAGCCGACCTCACCCGCGCGGCGGCCGAGTCCGGCGTCCTGTTCGCGGGCGACGGGCAGGGCGGCTTCGTACTGCCCGAGCTGTCCACGGCGCTGGACGGCATCGCGGCGTTCGTCCGGCTGCTGGGCCTGGTGGCCCGGACCCGGCTGACCCTCTCGCAGATCGACGAGCGCATCCCGTACGCCCACATCGTCCACCGGTCGGTGCCCACGGCGTGGGCCGTGAAGGGCGCTGTCATGCGCACCGTGCTCGCGGCCGCCGCCGGCCGGCAGGTCGACACCACCGACGGGGTGCGGGTCGTCGAGCCCGGTGGGGCCTGGGCGCTGGTGCTGCCGGACCCGGCCGCGGCGACCACCCACGTGGGGGCCGAGGGTGCCGACGCGGCCGAGGCTGCCGAGCTCGTCACCATCTGGGCGGAGGTCGTGGAGGCCACCGAGCCGTGACACGGTCCGCCGGGCGCGCCTGCTGAGGCAGGATGGACCGGTGACCTCGACCCCGACGCAGCAGCCCCCGGGCCCGCCCGCGCGCCGCGTCGACGGCTCCATGTCGCTGCTCGTCGACATGATGGCCAACACCCTCGACGAGGCCTACGCCGAGCGGGCCGCGCGCACGGCCCGGACCGCACCGGGCGGCCCGTCCGAGCAGGACCCGAGCCGACGGGGCGGCCTGGGCCGGCGCGCCGTCGCGGGTCTCGTGGTGCTGGCCCTCGGCGTGGTCACCGGGACTGCGGTCGCCCAGGTTCGCGCCCGCCAGGAGGCGACCACCGGGCTGCGCGCCGACCTGGCCG
>JAJAYV010000372.1 GCA_026786045.1 Frankiaceae bacterium
ACGTCCCGCGAGCACACCGAATCAGACCTGCAGATCTTCATCACCTGGTGCCCGGACCGGCAGCTCACGCCGCTGAACGCGCAGCGCAACGACCTCGAGCTGTACCTGCGGTGGATGCAGGACGTCCGCCGGTTCAAGCCCTCGACGGTCTCCCGGCGGCTGTCCGTCGTCGCTGGCTTCTACCGGACCTGCGTGATCGACGGCGTCCTCGAGCACTCGTCGGTGGACTGCGTCCGACCGTACCGCCGGAGTCGCCAAAGCGAGGACTGACTCATCTGCAGTTCGAGGCACCGCACACCGCCGCGAAGCAGTCATGCAACCCGTTCGACATCGCGGCAGCCGCTCGAGTCAGCCGACGTGTGCAGGTCCAGGCGCCTGGCCGCGTAGTGGAGCTGGGTGCGGAGGGTCACGCCCTGCGCTGGCATGCCCGTTCGTCCGCAGGTCGTTGCAGAAGATGCAGACCAATCAAGCGACCAGGAAGATGTGATGAGCAGGACCCGCACGGCCCCCCGTCCTACCGCACGCCCGCTCGGGCGCCTCGACGCTCGCCGCCGCGCCGCCCGTAGCCAGCGAGAGCTGCGCGCCGTCCTCGCCGGCCAGCACGGCGAAGGCGTGCGAGCCGACGTGCTTGCGGCGATGAAGCGCTAGCGGTCGGCAGCGGTCCTGCGGGCGCCGACGAAGAAGCTGACGACCATGCCCAGAACGCCCAGGGTCAGGTGGATGAGGTTGTCGAGCACGACCTCGTAGCCGGACGGCACCAGCCCGGACAGCTTGGGCTGGGAGAACGACAGCAGACCGATAACCAAGTACGCGATCCCTATCCCACCGACGATGGCACGGGTGACCCGTAGGTCGCGGGCGAAGCCGGCGTAGAGCAGCAGCCCGCCGGTCAGCAGGTGGATGACGTCTTCGGCGATGTCGATGTTCAGGATGCCGAACAGGGACTTGTCACCGAGGACCAGCCCGACCAATCCGATGAGGATGACGCTCGCCCCGACCACCACCTTGGCGTATAGGCGCACCACGTCGGTCATCGCTGCGCCGCCAGGGTGAGGACCCGTTCGAAGACCGCGCCGGTCGCGGCCGCCTGGACGTACTTGTCGACCAGGTCGACGGCCCAGTCCTTCTTGCTCCAGCTCCCCGGTTCGTAGAGACCCAGTTTGGTGTTGAGCAGCAGATCACCGGTGTAGACCGCGGCGAAGGTGACCGCGACGGCCTTCTAACCACGCATTCCGGCGCGGAACACCAGGCCGTGGACGGCGCCCATCATGGCGCCGAGGGCGAAGTGGGCGACGCCGTTGACACGGTCGCTGTCAGCGTCGACATCGACGGGGAGCAGCCTCTGGGCGACCGCCGCCGGGCCGTAGGAGTGGCCCCGGGCGGTGAGCGGCATCTCGACCAGCTTCTGGAAGGCGGTCATGACCACCGTCCCGCCGAGGCCGGCGAGAGCGCCTCGACCGAGGACCGACGGGACCGACGCTGTATGACCCATGGCACACAACTGCCCCAGGCCCTCGGACTCAACCTACAACCAGCCCTGGGCTAGCGGTTGGGCTAGCGGGCGACTTCCGACCAAACGACATGTGCGCGAACCTAGACACCTCGGGACAGCGCGTCGGAAGTCGAACTCGTCCCGGCTTGGCGTCGTCTGCGAGGCCGCCGCCTCTACCTCGTCTCCACCTCATCCAGGGAGTGCGGCCCCGGGCTTCCCTGTGAGCACTCCTACCAGCGTCACAGCGGACGAAGCCGCAGCGGCGCTGGGTAGCACGCAAGAAGCGGTGCATACGGCGGACTACACCATTGAGCGGGCCCTTCGGCGACGCTGCCCTACTGGGCCACCCGACGCTAGATGAGCCTCCGCCCACCGGACACGAAGTGTCACCGGTGGCTGCCACGCTCCGATCGTGAACACCCAAATTGTCGCCAAAGTCGCCCTCGGGGTGCTGCTTGCAGCTACCGCCGCCTGCGGAGGTGGCGACTCCGAGGAACCCGACCGGGCGCGCACGATCACCGCCCCCAGCGCCAGCGCCTCGACAATGGAGTTGGAGGGCGGCGGTGAACGGACACTGACGGAAGCCGAGCTGCAGGCCGTGTTGCTGACCGTCTCTGAGCTGCCGACCGGCTATACGGCCGCCGCGCCCACCGAGGACGAAGACAGCGACACAACTGCGGAGGGCGAGTGCCAAGACAAGTTCCAGAGCCTCACCGCAGCGGAGGACAGCGAGGCAGCAAGCGGAAACGTCCTTTGAAGGTGACGGCCTCGGTTCAGTCTTGGAGCAGGGCCTTGAGAGTTACGAGGATGAGGACACCGTCGAGGACCGCTTCGACGACGTGGTGGCTGTCCTCTCCGACTGTCCGACCTTCAGCAGTACGGACGAGACCGGGGCGAAGACAGACTTCACGTTGGCGGCGTTGTCGTTCCCGAAGCTCGGTGACGACACGGTGGCTCTGGCGATCACCGGCACGACGCCCGACTTCACCATCAAGATCAACGTGGCCATCGTCCGACTCGGCCGCAACGTGATGAGCGTGACGCAGGGCGGCCTCACTGCGGACGCTGCCGTCCTGGAGCAGGCATCCCGCACCGGTCTGGACAAGTTGGCAGCAGCCACGGGCTGACCTCGCGAAGTTGGGTGGCCGTCCCGCTTTCACCGCCGTGGCTCGCGCGGCATGGCCGGTGAGGCCTCGACGAGGATGCGGGACGGCCAGACAGGCAGGAGGCCTCAGACCCGCGGCGGCCCGTTAAGCCGGTTCACAGGCACCAGCTCGTCCACAACCTCGACCACAACCTGGATGGCACCGCCTGATGACGATGTCGCGCGGCCGGTTCATGACCAGCGCCGTCCCGATTAGGGCAACGGTCCGGCCCTCCTCGGGGAGGCTGTCAGCTTCGACAACTTCACCAGGCGGGGTGAGGCGGTACAGCGGCATGGTCGGCCCTTCGGTTCGGCTCGACCCTCCGTGCGGCCGACCAGAGGCGGTAGCCCGGACACAGCAGCGCCCCCGGCCGGTCATGGTCGGGGGCGAAGCTGATAACGCCTACATGCCTGGATTAGTGGACGGCAAGCGGCCGAGTGCGGTGCGGTGGTGGCGCTGGTTAGCGCTTGGACAGCTGGCCGCGCAGCGCGCCGCCGGGGAACTCGGCGTTGTACACGTTGATGTTGGCTAGGTGGCCGCAATCTTGTACCTGCAACCGTCCGTCCACCACCCGTGGTGCGGCCACGCGCCTCCAGGACCCGCAGCGCTGCCGGGACGCTGGACCCGCGACGGCGAGGACCGGGTCCACGTTTCCTCAGCAGACGGCCAACGGGTGGGGTGGCTGGACCTGCCAGGCCAGTTTGCCGATGCCATCCAGGAAGCGGGTCACGAAACCTGCCGTCTTGTCCTGGACCCGGGTGGCGAATGCCCGCAGCATGTCGTCGCGGATGCTGGAGCTTTCGTCGTCGCCGCGTTCCGCCGGGTCACCCGGCACGAAGCCGACGGCTGCGGCCGGGACGGAGTTGCTGCTGCACCACCCGGCACCGCCTGGGGCGATTCAGCGGCGCTGGCACGGGGGCGCGGACGGCTGATCTCGTCGGCCACGCTCCCGCCGGACCACGTGGACACGCGGCTGGACCTGGGCTACGTCGTCAGCGTGCTGCTCGCCCAGGCGGCCTGATCCGGGACGGCCTCAGGCGATGGTCAGGCGGTCAGCCGCCCAGCTGCTCCTGAAGAGCGACGTCCTTGGCGCGCGCGGCATCGCCCAGCGCCACCTGGAAGTCGCGCATCCGCTCTAGCATCGCGGGGTCGCTCGCCGCCAGGATGCGCACGGCCAGCAGACCCGCGTTGCGAGCGCCGCCGATCGAGACGGTCGCGACGGGCACCCCCGCCGGCATCTGCACGATGGACAGCAGCGAGTCCATCCCGTCGAGGTGCTTGAGCGGGACCGGCACGCCGATGACCGGCAGCGGCGTCAGCGACGCGACCATCCCGGGCAGGTGCGCGGCCCCGCCCGCGCCCGCGATGACGACGCAGAAGCCCTCACCCGCAGCGCCTTCGGACCACTCGACCATCTCGCGCGCCATGCGGTGCGCGGACAGCACGTGCGCCTCGTACGGCACGTCGAACTCGTCGAGGGCCTCGGCCGCGCCCTTCATGACCGGCCAGTCGGAGTCGCTGCCCATCACGACGGCAACCCGCCGAGGCCCTAGTCCTCCAGCCACGTGCCCGTCCTCAGGTAGTGGGCGCCGACCTGCGCGCGCCGGCGTACATCGTCGAGGTCGTCCCCGAGCGCGGTGACGTGCCCGATCTTGCGGCCGGGCTTCACGACCTTGCCGTAGAGGTGGACCTTGAGCGCCGGGTCGCGGCCGAAGAGCATGTGCAGCCGGCGGTCCAGGTCGCCGTCGTCGTCGCCGCCGAGCATGTTGGCCATGACGACCCACGGCGCGGTCTGCGTGGTCGCGCCGAGCGGGTAGTCGAGGACCGCGCGCAGGTGCTGTTCGAACTGCGACGTGCGCGCGCCCTCGATCGTCCAGTGCGCGCTGTTGTGCGGGCGCATCGCCAGCTCGTTGACGACCAGCCCGTCGGCGGTCTCGAACAGCTCGACGGCGAGCACCCCGACGACCTCGAGCGCGTCGGCCAGGCGCAGCGCCAGCGACTGCGCCTCGAGCGCGCGCTCTTCCGACAGCCCCGGTGCCGGCGCGAGCACCTCGACGCAGATCCCGTCGGCCTGCACCGTCTCGACGACCGGCCAGGCGGCACCCTGCCCGTACGGCGAGCGGGCGACGACGGCGGCGAGCTCGCGCCGAAGCGGGACCAGCTGCTCGGCGACCAGGCGCACACCGCTGGCGACGACCTCGGCGGCCTGCTCGACGTCGTGCACCACCCAGACGCCCTTGCCGTCGTAGCCGCCGGTAGCGGCCTTGAGCACCAGCGGCCAGCCGACGTGCTTCGCGAAGCCCTCCACGTCGCGGACGGTGGCGACCGGAGTGAAGGGCGGCACCGGGATCCCCAGCGCGGCCAGGCGCTCCCGCATCACGATCTTGTCCTGCGCGTGGCGCAGCGCGGCCGAGCCGGGCGCGATCCGCAGCCCCTCGGCCTCCAGCGCCTCGAGCAGGCCGTTCGGCACGTGCTCGTGGTCGAAGGTGACGACCTCGCAGCCCTCGCTGAAGGCGCGCAGGTCGTCGAGCGAGGTGTGGTCGCCGACCGTCACGCCGTTCGCGACGAGCGCGGCGCTGTCGTGGGTGGCGTCGGCGAGCACCTTGAGCGACAGGCCCAGGGCGATGGCGGCCTGGTGGGTCATCCGCGACAGCTGGCCGCCGCCGACCATGCCGACCACGGGCAGGCCCATCGCTCCCCGGATCGCCACGAGCGGGAGGCTAGCGGGCCACGGCGGGCGCCCGCGCCGGGACCGCCCGGCCGAGCCACATGCCCGCGCCGACGAGCAGGGCCGCCACCGCCAGCCGCGCCG
>JAJAYV010000373.1 GCA_026786045.1 Frankiaceae bacterium
CCACCCCCGCTGGTGGCCCACCCCGGCGCCGGGGGGGGTGACGCCCACCGCGCCGGCGCCGGCCCGCAGCTGGAGGCTGGCGCCGACGTCGAACGCCCCTGCTAGCTCGAGGTCGTCGGCCGCCTCGACGGCGCGCACCACCTCCGAGCCCATCCGGCCCTTTGCTCCCAGCACGGCCACCTGGATCACCGGATCGCTCCTTCGAGGTCTGCGCCGTCGACGGGGCCGATGACGGCCAGCGACAGCGGTCGGACGAGCACGTCCTGCGCGACGGCACGGACGTCGTCGGGGGTGACGGCGTCGATCGCGTCGAGCACCTGCTGGGGGGTGAGCACCTCGCCGTGCACCAGCTCGGCCTTGCCGATCCGGGTCATCCTCGAGCCGGTGTCCTCGAGCCCGAGCACGAGCTGGCCACGCAGGCTGCCCTTGCTGCGGCGCACCTCGTCGTCGCGCAGGCCGTGCGCGACGACGTCGTCGAGCTCGGCCCGCACCAGCGAGAGCACCTCGCCGACCTTGCTCGCCGCGCAGCCGGCGTAGACGCCGAACTGCCCGGTGTCGGCGTGGCCGGAGGAGTAGGAGTAGACGGAGTACGCCAGGCCGCGGTCCTCACGCACGCTCTGGAACAGCCGGCTGGACATGCCCCCGCCGAGGGCGCCGGACAGCACCGACAGCGCGAAGCGACGCGGGTCCTCACGACTCAGCCCGGTGGTGCCGAGCACCAGGTTGGTCTGCTCCGTGGAGCGCTCGACGTGCGACACCCCGGCGTACGACGGGACGGCGCGGTCGGCCGGACGCAGCCCGGCGGGGACGGCATCGCCGGTCAGCCGGTCGCCGAAGGCCTTGCGCACCAGGCGAAGCAGCCTGTCGTGGTCGACCCCGCCGGCGGCCGAGACGACCATCTGCGGCAGGGCGTAGCGCCGCTCGTAGAAGCCGGCGATGGAGCGGCGGGACAGCCCCTCGATGCTCTCGACGGTGCCGATGACCGGCCGGCCGAGCGGGGAACCGCCGAACAACGCCGAGGCGAACTGGTCGTGCACGGCGTCGCTCGGGTCGTCGTCGTGCATGGCGATCTCCTCGAGGATCACGCCCCGCTCGAGCTCGACGTCCTCGGCCGTGAGCACAGAGGACAGCACCATGTCGCTGACGACGTCGACCGCGAGAGGCAGGTCCTCGTCGAGCACCCGCGCGTAGTAGCAGGTGAACTCCTTGTCGGTGAAGGCGTTCATCTCACCGCCGACGGCGTCCATGCCCTCGGTGATCTCGAAGGCGGAGCGCCGCTCGGTCCCCTTGAACAGCAGGTGCTCGAGGAAGTGCGACGCGCCGTGGTTCGACGGCCGCTCGTCACGGCTGCCGACGCCGACCCAGATTCCGAAGGCGACCGAACGGGATCCCGGCACCTGCTCCGAGACGACGCGGAGCCCTCCCGGCAGGACCGAGCGGCGCACCGTCTCCGGTGCACCGCCCGACCCGGTGGCCGGGAGGGCTCGCGCGCGTGCTGACAACTCTTACTCGGCCGCAGTCGGCTCGGGCGCGTCGTTCGAGACCGGCACGAGGCTGATCTTGCCGCGCTGGTCGATCTCCTGGATCTCGACCTGCAGCTTGTCGCCGACGTTGACGACGTCCTCGACCTTGCCGATGCGCTTGCCGCCGCCCAGCTTGCTGATGTGCACCAGGCCGTCCTTGCCCGGCGTCAAGCTGACGAAGGCGCCGAACGCGGCGGTCTTGACGACGGTGCCGAGGAAGCGCTCCCCGACCTTCGGCATCGTCGGGTTGGCGATCATGTTGATGGTCGCGAGGGCCGCCTCGGCGGACGCGCCGTCGATGGCACCGATGTAGATGGTGCCGTCGTCCTGGACGGTGATGTCGGCGCCCGTGTCGGCCTGGATCTGGTTGATCATCTTGCCCTTCGGGCCGATGACCTCGCCGATCTTGTCCACCGGGATCTTGACCGTCAGGACGCGCGGGGCTGTCGGCGCCATCTCGTCCGGCTCGTCGATCGCCTCGTTCATGACCTCGAGGATCGCCAGGCGGGCGGTGCGGGCCTGCTGCAGCGCGGCGGCGAGCACGTTGCTCGGGATGCCGTCGAGCTTGGTGTCGAGCTGCAGCGCGGTGACGAACTGCGGGGTGCCGGCGACCTTGAAGTCCATGTCGCCGAACGCATCCTCGGCGCCGAGGATGTCGGTGAGCGTGGCGTACTCGCCGCCCTCGAAGACCAGGCCCATCGCGATGCCCGCGACCGGCGCCTTGAGCGGCACACCGGCGTTGAGCAGCGACATCGTGCTGGCGCAGACCGAGCCCATCGAGGTCGAGCCGTTGGAGCCCAGCGCCTCGCTGACCTGGCGGATGGCGTACGGGAACGCCTCCTTGCTGGGCAGCACCGGGACGAGCGCGCGCTCGGCGAGCGCGCCGTGGCCGATCTCGCGGCGCTTCGGGGAGCCGACGCGGCCGGTCTCACCGGTGGAGTACGGCGGGAAGTTGTAGTGGTGCATGTAGCGCTTGCGGTTCTCAGGGTTGAGCGTGTCGACCATCTGCTCCATCCGCAGCATGTTCAGCGTGGTGACGCCCAGGATCTGGGTCTCCCCGCGCTCGAACAGCGCCGAGCCGTGCACGCGCGGCAGCACCTCGACCTCGGCGGCGAGCTGACGGATGTCCTCCAGGCCCCGGCCGTCGATGCGGGCCTTGTCCTGGACGATACGGCGGCGCACGACGGTCTTGGTCAGGCTGCGGAAGGCCGCGCTGATCTCGCCCTCGCGGCCCTCGAACTGGCCGGCGAGCGAGGTCTTGACCGAGGACTTGACGGCGTCGGTGGCCTCGTCGCGCTGCTGCTTGCCGGCGATCTGCATCGCCTTGCTGAGCTCGGCCTCGCCGGCCTTCGTCACGGCGGCGAGCACGTCGTCGTCGTAGTCGAGGAAGACGGGGAACTCGAGCGACTGCTTGGGCGCCTTGGCGGCGAGCTGCTTC
Organism: Frankiaceae bacterium; assembly: GCA_026786045.1. Lineage (GTDB taxonomy): Bacteria > Actinomycetota > Actinomycetes > Mycobacteriales > SCTD01 > SCTD01. Next base: position 2,962 of record JAJAYV010000373.1, read on the forward strand.
TGCGCCTCGCAGATGCTCTTGATGGCCGGCTTCGCAGCCTCCAGGCCCTGCGCGACGACCTCCTCGGTCGGCGCGGTGCCGCCGCCCTCGACGAGCTCGAAGACGTCACGGGTGGCCTCGGCCTCGACCATCATGATTGCCACGTCGCCGTCGGCCGAGAGGCTGCCCGCGACGATCATGTCGAAGGTCGCCTCGGCCAGCTCGGAGTGGCTCGGGAAGGCGATCCACTCGCCGCGCACGCAGGCGACGCGGGTGGCGCCGACCGGACCGCTGAACGGCAGGCCGGACAGCAGCACCGACGCAGCCGCGCCGTTGATGGCGAGCACGTCGTACAGGTGGTCGGGGTCCAGGGCCATGACCGTCGAGACGATCTGGACCTCGTTGCGCAGGCCCTTCTTGAAGGACGGGCGCAGCGGCCGGTCGGTCAGGCGACAGGTGAGGATCGCGTCCTCGGAGGGCCGGCCCTCGCGGCGGAAGAAGGAGCCGGGGATCTTGCCCGCGGCGTACATGCGCTCCTCGACGTCCACCGTCAGGGGGAAGAAGTCGAGGTGCTCCTTGGGGCGCTTGCTGGCCGTCGTGGCCGACAGCAGCATGGTGTCGCCGAGGTAGGTGACGACGGCGCCGGCGGCCTGCTGCGCGAGGCGGCCGGTCTCGAAGCGGACGGTGCGCGTGGCGCCGCCGGGGTTCTGGATGACAGCGTCGACGAACTCGCTGCCGTAGATATTGCTCTCGCCCTGCTGTCCCTCATTCACTGGGGGCACTCCTCTTCACTGCGCGCCGACGCCCTCGCGGGACGCGGTGCTCAGTGGAGGCGGTCGGCTGCGCTGTCGTCTGCACGACGCTCCGACGGCCACTCCCGAGGACCGGGTCCGGGTGGGGGACGGTCGGCTCGTGGCGTCGCAGGACGGGTTGCCCTACGACGAAGGGGAGCGCCTCGTGGAGGCACTCCCCTGTGGAACGTCTAGCGGCGCAGGCCCAGGCGCTCGATGAGCGCGCGGTAGCGCGAGATGTCGGTCTTCTCCAGGTACTTCAGCAGGCGACGACGCCGCCCGACCATGCCGAGAAGGCCACGGCGGGTGTGGTGGTCGTGCTTGTGCTCCTTGAGGTGCTCGGTCAGATCGGCGATCCGCTTGCTCAGCATCGCGACCTGGACCTCCGGCGAACCGGTGTCACCCTCGACCGTCGCGTACTCGGCCATGATGGTCTTCTTCTGGTCCGTGGTCAGAGCCACTGGTCCTCCGGTTCACAGGTGTGCGCCCAGGGTCTTCTCCACCCGGGCAGTCAGACACACCGCCAGCCTGAGCCGACGCGACAACGAGCCTAGCAGCGGGGTCAGCCGGCGAGGGGGCTGGCGGCGCGGGGCCCGTCGGTGAACAGGTAGTCCAGGTAGCGCAGCAGCTCGGACGGGTCGAAGGGCTTGGCGAGGCAGTAGTCCACACCGCCGCTCCACGCCTGCCAGGCCTGCTCGTCGTCGGCCGCCGCGGTCAGCATGATGACGGGCAGCTCGCTGCCGCCGTCGGAGCTGCGCACGCGGGACAGCACGGCGTGGCCGTCCATGCCCGGCATCATCACGTCGAGCACGACCGCGTCCGGACGGCCGGCCTCGATGCGCCGCAGCGCGCTGAAGCCGTCGTCGGCGACGTCGACGTCGTAGCCCTCGACCTCGAGAACGTCCCGCACCAGCAAGCGGACGGAGGGGTCGTCGTCGACCACCAGGATCTTGCGCATGAGGGCTCCTCCCCTGTTCCCTCCGGTGTCGGCCGGCAGGCGGGGTCCGGCCGTCACCCGTTCGGGTGACCGGCCAGCAGGGTCCGGGCACGGTCGACGTCCTGGGCCATCTGCGCGACGAGCGGCTCGGCGGCGTCGAAGCGCAGCGTGTCGCGCAGCCGCGCGACGAAGCTCAGCCCGACGTGCTCGCCGTACAGGTCCAGGCCCGGCTCGGCGTCGATGACGAACGCCTCGACCCGCCGCTCGCGGCCGGCGAAGGTCGGGTTGGTGCCGATGCTGATGGCGGCCGGCAGCGAGCGCCCGCCGCTGCCCACCAGCCGCCCGGCGTAGACGCCGTCGGCCGGGACCGCGCTCCACGGCAGCGCCTCGAGGTTGGCCGTCGGGTAGCCCAGGTCGCGGCCGCGCTGGTCGCCGCGCACCACCACACCGTCGATCCGGTGGTCGCGACCCATCGCCGCCGCGGCTCCTTCGACGTCACCGGCGTCCACGCAGGAGCGGACGTACGTCGAGGACCAGGTGGTGTCCTCCGTGCCCTGCAGCGGGACCCCCTCGACGGAGAAGCCGAACCGCTTGCCGGCCGCTGCCAGCGCGGCGACGTCACCGGCCGCCTTCTGGCCGTACCGGAAGTTCTCGCCGACGACGACGGCGCTGGCGTGCAACCGCTCGACCAGCACCGCGTGCACGAACGCGTCCGGGTCCAGCCGGCTGAACTCGAGCGTGAACGGCAGCACGCACATCACGTCGACCCCGAGCGCCTCGAGCAGCTCGGCCTTGAGGTGCTGGCCGGTGAGCATCGGCGGGTGGGTCCCGGGCCGGACGACCTCACTGGGGTGCGGGTCGAAGGTGAGCACCACCGACGGCAGCCCCAGGGACCGCGCGCGGTCGACCGCCGAGCCGATGATGAGCTGGTGGCCGCGGTGCACGCCGTCGAACACGCCGATCGTCACCACGCACCGACCCCAGCCGGACGGCGCGCTCTCCACCCCTCGCCAGCGCTGCACGTGGTCAGCCTGCCACGCTTCGCTGCGACCGCACCGGGAAGGCGACCCCCATGCGCCTGTCCCTGGAGCTCCCGCAGGACCTGCTCGATCAGGAGCTGCTCCGCGAGTGGGTGGACCTGCTCGTCCGCCTCGTGGAGGCCGCCGGCGCCATGATCATCTTCCTGGCCGCCGCCAGCGCCTGCGGGCGCTTCGTCGCCGCGGCGGCCCGCCGCGGCGACGAGCGGCAGTTCACCCGGGTGCGGCTGGCCTTCGGCCGCTATCTGGTGCTGGGCCTGGAGTTCCAGCTGGCCAGCGACGTCCTCAGCACGGCGGTGGCGCCGACGTTCCAGGAGATCGGCCAGCTGGCCGCCATCGCCGCGATCCGCACCGCGCTGAACTACTTCCTCGGCAAGGAGATCGCCAGGGAGCGCGCGGAGGTCGAGCAACCCGTGCCTGCGTGAGCGGCGTCCTCGGCGCTGCGGCCCTGCTCGTCACGGGGTTCGGGCTGGTCGGCGCCGCGGCCGTCCTGGCCCGCTCGCGCGACGGGCGGCTCGCGTTGCGCGTGCTGCTGGAGTTCCTCACCGCCGCCGGCCTGCTGCGCCTGGCCGGGGATCCCGGCTGGGCCCAGATCGGCTCGGCGTTGGCTGTCGTGGCGCTACGACAGCTGCTGTCGCTGGGCCTTCGCGGCTAGGAGCCCGCAGGCGCGAAGACGACGGTCGGCCGGGCGGCGTCGTCGCGGTCCTCCAGCAGCGCGATGCAGCGCCCGTCCGGGGCGAAGGCGCCCAGCGTCCGGGTCGTCCCCGACGCCTCGAGCCTCTTGCCGTACGACAGGGCGACCGCCTCGTCCTGGTTCAGGGCGCGGCGGGGGAACGCGGCGGCGACCGCGGCGTCGAGCAGCATGACGCCGAGCGCCCCGGCCTCGGCGTCGGCCGAGGCCTGCTCGATCGTGCGGGCGACGTCGAGGC
>JAJAYV010000374.1 GCA_026786045.1 Frankiaceae bacterium
CGATAACTCCACCTCCTTGTAGTGATTTCCATTTTTCTTTCCGCCGAGACTCTCTACCTATACCCCCCGCGCGCGCCCCGGCCCGCCCGGGCGCCCCCCCCCCCCCCCCCCGCCCCCCGTCTAGGGCTCGATCGTCACGACCTTGCCGTCCGGCCCCTGTTCCCCGGGGAAGACGTCCACTGCCGCGTAGAGCATCCCCCGGTGCCACTCGACCGCCGCGGGCAGCGGCACCTCAGCCACCTGCACCGGCTTCCCGCGCACGATCCTCGAGATCTGGCCCGCGAACAGCTCGGACACGTAGACCGTGCCCCTGGGTGAGACGGCCAGATCGGTCGCCGCGAACAGCCCGGTGGCGTACTCCGCCATCTCACCGGTCTTCCGGTCGACGGTGAAGACCTTGCTGCGCGCACCCAGGCTCGGGTCCTCCGGGCCGCCGGCCAGCGTCGACACGTACAGCATCCCGTCGGGGCCGAGCTCGACGTCGGTAGGCACGGACTCGAAGGCGTAGTCGGCACCGGCCACGCAGTCGGGGATCGGCGCGAGCTCGGGCTGACCCGGCTCGTTCTGCTCGGCCAGGCTCGCGTTGACCGCAGCGATCGCCCCGGCGGTCAGCTTTGTCGTGTGGACGGGCAGCACCGCCAGCGTCGACACCTCGCCGCTGCGGGACACCGAGATGAGGCTGTTGCCGGCCGCGTCGGCGACCACCCAGCCGCCGGGCGTCGCGGTGACGCCGTACGGGTGGGACTCGACGATGCCGTCGTAGCCGCGTCCGCCGCCGATCCACTCCGGGACCAGTCTCGCGCAGTCGGCGGTCAGGGCGTTCGCGGCGAAGCCGTAGTGCACGTCGCCGTCGGGGTTCTCCTGCTCCTCCCACGCCTGCAGGTCGGCTAGCAGCGACGACTTCCCGTTCGCCTTGAGCCGGCGCAGCTCGGCGAAGAAGCCGTCCTCGGTCGGGCCGGAGGTCAGGTAGACGGCCTGGGCCATGCGCGTGGCGTCGACGCCGGCGATCTCGGCGCCCTCCGGGGCCATCGCGGCCACCGAGGTGCTGCCGTCGCGGTTGATGCGGGTGAGCGCGCCGCGGAAGGCCTCAGCCACGTAGACGCCGCCGCTGCTGGCGACGGAGAGCTTGAGCGGGCCGACGAGTCCGCCGGCCAGCGGGTCGGACACGTCCCCCGACGCGGCCGACGCGGGCAAGCCGAGCGGGAGCACGAGGGCCCCCGCGCTCAGGACGGCGACAGCCGTCCGCCGGGCAGTGTTGTTCATGATGACCCCCCTTGCAGCGCACCCCCCCGGTGCGCGAAGGGCACGCAGGCTGCACCTGAAATGACCGCAGGGGAAGAGGGATCGCGGAAATCGGCAGACACGATGGCGTTCCGTGAGCGGCGAGATCAGCGCTGCTGGGGCTTCCAGACCACGATCGCGGAGTCGCGCACCGGCACGAGATCCCTTCGCAGCGAGGCCATCGCGGTGGAGTGAGCACGGCCGAGGGCGGCCTCGGTGGCGGCCAGCTGCTCCCCCAGCTCCTGCAGGCGGGCCTGCAGCGCCTCGACCTGGTTCTCCAGCTCGATGACGCGCTTGATGCCGGCGAGGTTCACGCCCTCCTCCTGCGACAGCCGCTGCACCTCGCGCAGCAGCTCGACGTCGCGCGAGGAGTAGCGCCGCCCGCCGCCCCCGGACCGGCCGGGGGTGACCAGGCCGAGCCGGTCGTACTGCCGGAGCGTCTGGGGGTGCATCCCGGACAGCTCGGCCGCGACCGAGATGACAAAGACCGGTGTGTCGTCGGACATCACACTGGTGCCTCCCTCATGTCGCCGAGGAGCTGAAGTGGGCGCGCGGGTCGTCGGGGGCCGTCGCGGCGAAGTCCTGCAGGGCCTTCTCGGCCTCCTTGCTCAGGCGGGCCGGCACAGCCACCTCGACGGTGGCGAGCAGGTCGCCCTTGCCGGGCACGCCTCGGCCGCGCACACGGAAGGTGCGGCCCGAGGTGGTGCCCGAGGGCACCTTGAGCGTGACCGGACCGTCGAGCGTCGGCACGCTGACCTGGGCGCCGAGCGCCGCCTCCGGGAAGGTGATCGGGACCGTGACGGTGAGGTGGTCGTCCTTGCGGCCGAACCACCGGTGCGGCGTCACGTGCACGGTGACCAGCAGGTCCCCGGGCGGGCCGCCCCGCTCGCCCGCGCCACCCCGGCCGGCCAGGCGCACCTTCGATCCCTCCCCGACGCCGGCCGGGATGCGGACGTTCAGCTTCTTGCTCGTCGCCGCGCGCCCCTCCCCGCGGCAGGTGGGGCAGGGCGTGTCCACGGTGCGGCCGCTGCCGCGGCAGGCGCGGCAAGGCTCGCTGAACGCGAAACCGCCCTGACTGCGGGAGGTCACGCCCGCACCGCTGCAGACGTCGCAGGCGTGCGGGCTGGTGCCGAGCGCGGCGCCGGAACCGCCGCAGGTGCCGCACGGGCCGGTCGTCGTGAGGTGCAGCGGGATCGTCGCGCCACGCAGGGCGTCGACGAACGACAGCGTCACCTCCGCCTCGGCCTCGGCGCCGCGGCGCGGGGCCCGGCCGGGATTGGCGCGAGCGCCGCCGAACAGCCCGCCGAGCACGTCGC
>JAJAYV010000375.1 GCA_026786045.1 Frankiaceae bacterium
CACCTCGAGCACCCCTGGCCGGCCGGACTGGAAAGTCACCCCGCCCGCCTCGTCCAGCGTGAGGACGGCGACCGGCTGGTCTCTGCCGTATTGCTCTCGAGCCAGGGTCCGCAGCGGCGCGGCTGTCAGATCGTTGCGTAGCGTTGCGGTGTCGATGTGGACTTGATGGCCCGAGGACGTGCGCAGCAGTCTGCGATAGTCCGGGAAGTCATGGTCCAGGCGCTCGGCGTGCAGGTGCTGCCCGTCAAGATCGAGTGCGATGTCGTCCCCGTCGATCACAAGGGTCACCTCGGCCGACCCCCGGGCCTCGAGCGTCGCAAGCGCTTCGTCGACCAACGCGAGCGGCGCGATCACGCCCACCGACGGCCCCGCGACTGAGGCCGCCGAGACCGCGGAGACGGCCAGCCGGTAGCGGTCGGTGGCGACGACGCGGAAGGCGTCGCCTTCGACGTCGAGCAGCACACCGGCGAGCATCGACAGCTCGGGGTCGGTACTCACGGCGTAGCGCACTTCCCGCAGCGCCGCAGTCAGCGCCTCGCCCGTCGCGGCAACTTTGGTGATCGTCATGTGTCTCTCCTGGTTGATGAGTAGGGCTCGGGCGGCGGAGAGCTCACGACGGGCATCGGCCAGGCCGTCCTCCAGGCGCGTCAGGTGCGACTGCAGGACCTGCTCGACGACCGACCGGCTGCGCTGGTGCTCCAGCACCACACGGATCTCGGCCAGCGGCATGCCCACGCGACGCAGCCGGGCGACGAGCCGGGCGCTCGTGACCTGCTCGTCGCTGTACGAGCGGTAGCCGCTGAGGGGGTCCACCCGGGCCGGCACGAGCACGCCGGCACCGTCGTAGAACCGCAGCGCGCTCACGCTCAGCCCGCACTCCCGCGCCATCTGGCCGATGCCCCACATGTGCTCCTCCACGGCCAGGATCGTGCGACCTCAACCGGGTCGAGAGTCAAGCCGACCCCAGGCCGCTGGCGAGGAGTCAGGTCTGGCAATGCCGATTCCGTCGACGATCCTCGTACGGGAACGACCGTGTCCGCGGTTGTCGGCGCTCCGTGCAGAGAGGGCCGGCGTCGAGGTCGACCAGCGGGTCTACGGCTACCTGCGGCCGGCCAGCCACCTGCGGGTCGTGCCGGACCGGGTCGACGCGGGCGGGTTCCGGGACGCGACGCCGCAACCGGGCCGCGCACCCTCCCCGTATAACGACTACGCGCTGACGACCGGCGACCGGGCGTACGAGGCCGACCGCGAGGACCTGCAGGTGCTGTTCCTCACATCGTTCGTGCTGGCCAAACAGCTCGCCGGGCAGCCGCCGCAGGTGCTGGTGCTGTCCAGCGCGTCGAGCAAGACGGCGTACGGCACGGCCCTCCTGCTGCGCGGGCGCGGCCCGCAGGTCGCACGCCTCACGTCACCGGGCAACGTCGCGTTCACCACCTCGCTCGGGGTCGACGACCGCGTCCTGTCTTACGACGAGGTGGACGCGCTCGTGCCGGTGACGACGGCGAATGTCGACCTGGCCGGCAACGCGGCGCCGGGCGAGCGGGTGAACGCCCACCAGTGGGAGGACCTCGTGCTGGACCTGGTCGTCGGGGTCACGCACCAGGACGGCGCCCGGGCCGGCCGGCTCGAGGGCGCCCGGCCGTCCACGTTCTTCGCGCCCGATCGGATCCGCGAGCGCACGCGCGTGGGGGCGCTAGGGCTTCGCCGAGCGCTACGGCCAAGCCAGGCGCACGTTCGCCCCGGCGGCGGTGAAGGGCTGGCTCGACGTCGTGGAGTCCCCGGGCAGGCCGGCCGGTCTGCGCGAGGTCTGGCTCGAGGTCCTGTCCGGCGCGAGCGCGCCGCGGACCGGCCACGTCGTGAGGCTGTAGCGGCCCGTGGCGGGGTGCGCCCCGGGGTCGCCCGTGATCACAGTGGGCGGGTGACGACCCCCGATCTGCCCACCTCCGTCCAGACCGGCCGTGTCAGGTCGCGCCTGCTCGACCGCGTGCAGTCGCTGCTGGACCGGGCCGAGGTGGTGTTCTACCTCGTGGTCGCGGTGTTCCTGCTCGTCGCCGGTGTGCTGGTCATCGGCGGCACGGTGGGCGACCTGGTCAGCGGGCTCGGCGAGGACCCGCTGCTGACGGTGGCGCTCAACCTGGTGGAGGAGTCGCTGCTGCTGGTCATCGTCGGGGAGCTGCTGTTCACCCTGCGGCTGGTGCTCACCGGCGGGGTGCTCAGCGGTGAGCCGTTCCTGCTCATCGGGCTGGTGGCGACGGTGCGCCGGGTGGTCGTGGTGACCGCCGAGGTCGAGAGCTACCCCGACGGGGGGCGGGAGCTGACGAACTTCCTGCTGGAGCTGGGCCTGCTGGCGGCGCTGACGATCGCCTTTGCCGTCGCGCTTTACCTGCTGCGGCGAGCTCCCGGGCTGGACCTGCGGACCGACAGTGCGAGTTCGCACAGCCGGACGAGCGGATCCCCGCCATCATCGTCTTCGCCACCGCTGCCTCGGGCACCACGATCGCCGGGTCCAGCGACGACTTCTAGGCACTCATCACGGGGCTCGTCGTCCGTCTCGCCCTCCAACTCGGACATCGACCCACCGCCTGACGACAGAGCACGCACCCCGGCCCGGTTGCGCGCTCGCCGGCAAGCCCATGCCGACGATGCCGTTGCCGTCCCGCTGGGCGATTGACTTGCGGTGCGTAAAGCCCCGCGCCTGGCGAGCCCGGGAAGG
>JAJAYV010000376.1 GCA_026786045.1 Frankiaceae bacterium
ACCTCGACGAGCTACGGCGCGCGCTGGACGGCACGGCCGCCGAGGTCGACGTCCGGCGGATGAGCGACCTCGCGCCCGAGCTGGCGGGCATCCTCGGCGCCCGCCCGGACGAGGTCTGGCTCGTGCGTCCCGACGCCCACGTCGCCGCCGTCGTGCCCGGGGGGAGCGTGCAGGCGACCGAGCACGCTCTGCGCCGGCTGCTCGCCCTGCCCGTACCCCTCCCCCTCTGACCCGCTCGACTGGAGACCCGCATGCCGTACTACCGCAGCGCCGGCAGCATCTCGCGCAAGCGCCACACGCAGCACCGCAGGCCGGACGGCGGCCTCTACTACGAGGAGCTGGTGGGCGAGGAGGGGTTCTCGTCGGACTCTTCGCTGCTGTACCACCGCGGGATCCCGTCGGCGATGGTCGACGCCCGTCCGTGGGAACTGCCCGACCAGTCGACGACGCCGAACAGTCCGCTGTTGCCACGGCACCTGAAGCTGCACGACCTGTTCCCGGGTCAGGGCTGGAAGGTCGTTGACGCCGTCACCGGACGGCGGCTGTTGCTCGCGAACGCCGACGTCCGCATCTCCTACGTGGTCGCCGGCGAGATCTCGCCGCTCTACCGCAACGCCACAGGCGACGAGTGCGTGTACGTCGAGGCCGGGAGCGCACGCGTCGAGACGGCGTTCGGCCACCTCGACGTCGGCCAGGGCGACTACGTCGTGCTGCCGCGCACGACGACCCACCGCTGGCTGCCGACCGGCGACGAGCCGCTCCGGCTGTACGCCATCGAGGCGAACAGCCACATCACGCCGCCGAAGCGGTACCTGTCCACGCACGGCCAGCTGCTCGAGCACGCGCCCTACTGCGAGCGAGACCTGCGCATGCCGTCCGAGCCGGAGGTGGTCGACGGCAGCGACGTGGAGGTCTACGTCAAGCACCGCGGCCGCGGCTCCGGCGGGCTGGCCGGCACGGTGCACGTCGTGCCCGAGCACCCGTTCGACGTCGTCGGCTGGGACGGCTGCCTCTACCCGTTCGCGTTCTCCATCGATGACTTCGAGCCGATCACCGGCCGCGTGCACCAGCCGCCACCGGTGCACCAGGTGTTCGAGGGGCACAACTTTGTCATCTGCAACTTCGTGCCACGCAAGGTCGACTACCACCCGCTCGCGGTGCCGGTCCCCTACTACCACTCCAACGTCGACAGCGACGAGGTCATGTTCTACGTCGGCGGCGACTACGAGGCACGTAAGGGCAGCGGCATCGGCCAGGGGTCGATCAGCCTGCACCCCGGCGGGCACAGCCACGGTCCGCAGCCGGGCGCCGTCGAGCGCAGCCTCGGCGCCGAGTTCTTCGACGAGCTCGCCGTGATGGTCGACACCTTCCGCCCGCTGGAGCTCGGCGAGGGCGGAGCCGCCGTCGACGATGGCGCCTACGCGTGGTCGTGGGCGCAGGCGCAGCGCGACGAGCGGCCGTCGTCGTGACGGCGCCGGCCACGCGCACGGCGGCCTTCGACTCGCTGCTCGACGATGCCGCCATCTTCCCGCCGGGCGACGCGTTGATGTCCGACGCGCTGCGCGGCTACGCGCGCAGCCTGGCCTCGGCCGACGCCCGCTGCATCGGCTCGTTCCTGTGCTCCGGCGCCCGCATCGGCGAGCTGCTCGCTGCTCTCCCGGACGACGTCGGGCAGCTGGACCTGTCGCTGGTCCTCAGGAGCGGCAGCGAGCTGGGCACCCGCCTCGGCGAGGTGGCCGCCGCCGACCGGCTGGTGCTCCGCGCGGTCGAGCTCCCTGCCGGTGAGGCCGGACCGGCCCCTGTGCTCGAGGCGCTCGCCGCGGCCCTACCGACCGGCGTGCTCGCGTACGTGGAGCTGCCGCTCGGTCCCGGCCTGCCTGCCGCAGCCCGAGCCGTCGCAGACGCCGGGCACCGGGTGAAGCTGCGCACCGGCGGTACCGCCGCGACCGCTTTCCCGGACCAGCAATCGCTCGGCGAGGCACTGACGACGTGCGTACGGATCGGCGTTCCGGTCAAGCTCACCGCCGGCCTGCACTCCGCTGCGCGGCACCGCGATCGCGACACCGGCTTCGAGCACCACGGGTTTCTCGACGTGCTGCTCGCGGTGGCGGCCGCGCTGGACGGCGCGGACGTCGACGACGTCGTGCGCGTGCTCGCCGAGCGCGACGCCGCAGCACTGGCCGAACGGGTGCGCGTCCTGACCGACGAGCAGGTCGCCGCGGTGCGCTCGCGTTTCGTCTCGTTCGGCACGTGCAGCACCGCGGAACCACTGGCCGACCTGCACGCGCTGGAGCTGCTGCCATGAGCTGGCTGGAGGTGCCCGCCGACCACCCGTTCGGCCTGCACAACCTTCCGTACGGCTCATTCCGCACCGGCGGCGAGAGCCGCTTCCGGGTCGGCGTCGCCGTCGGCGACCACGTGCTCGACGTCGGAACGGTCGCGGCCGACCTGCTGCCGGCACGTGCGGCGCTGTTCGACGACGGCGACCTCGACCGGCTGCTCGCGGCGGGCCCGGCTGCGTGGCACCACGTGCGTGCGGCCGTCACCGGCTGGCTGGCGGACGACGGTGTGCGCGACGTCGTGGAGCGAGCGCTGCACCCGCTCGCCCTCGTCGAGCTGCGGATGCCGTTCTCCGTCGCCGACTTCGTCGACTTCTACGCTTCCGAACACCATGCCACGAACATCGGCCGGATGTTCCGGCCGGACTCCGAGCCGCTGACGCCGAACTGGAAGCACCTGCCGATCGGCTACCACGGGCGAGCCGGCACCGTCGTCGTGTCCGGCACGTCGGTCATTCGTCCCTGCGGTCAGCGGCGCACGCCAGAGGGCGAGGTCGTCTTCGGTCCGTCGACCCGGCTCGACCTCGAGGCGGAGGTGGGCTTCGTCGTCGGCGCCGGCTCGACGATCGGGTCACCCGTGCCGCGGGCTGCCTTCGCCGACCACGTCTTCGGCGTCTGCCTGGTCAACGACTGGTCGGCTCGCGACCTGCAGGCCTGGGAGTACGTACCGCTCGGCCCCTTCTTGGGGAAGTCGTTCGCGACGTCGGTGTCGCCCTGGGTCGTGCCGCTCGCCGCGCTGTCGGCCGCCCGCGGAACACCGCCGACCCGTGAGCCGCGACCGCTGCCCTATCTGGACGACACCGACGACGACGAGCAGTGGGGCCTCGACCTCACGATGCAGGTGCGCCTGAACGGCCACCTGGTCTCGTCGCCGCCGTTCCGCACGATGTACTGGACGGCGGCCCAGCAGCTCGCGCACCTGACCGCGAACGGAGCCTGCCTGCGTCCCGGCGACCTGTTCGCGTCCGGCACCGTCAGCGGACCGGAGCCCGGGCAACGGGGCTCCCTCATCGAGCTGTCGTGGGGCGGCAAGGAACCCATCGAGCTGCCCGACGGCACGATCCGCTCGTTCCTGGAGGACGGGGACGAGGTCGTCATCACGGCGACGGCGCCCGGCCCGGACGGCACCATCGTCGGGTTCGGCGAGGTGCGCGGCACGGTCGCACCCGCGCGCGAGCAGCCGTGACGCAGGACGCCGCGCGGCGCGCGCGGGGCCAGGCCCAGGCGAAGTCATATACCCAGCCGACGAGGTGTCGCCAAGGCGGTGGAGCGCGTAGCAAGTGGCTCGTGCACCGTCACGGTCTCGCGTGACGGCGAGCCCGTCCCCGACCACCGCGGGTGCAGCCAAAGCCTGCCGTCGAGGGGCGACCGTGCGAGCCCGTGACACCGGCGTCGACCGCGGAGGGCGATACGACATGCAGGACGTGACCCCCGATGCAAGCACCCTCGACGCGATCGAGGTGGCGACGTGCGAGCGGTTCTCCGCGCTTCAGCTCGACCGGACGCGCCGAAGCCTGCAGCACGCGTACGAGCCGCACTACCGGCGTGCCTTCGACGCCGCGTGCGTCGCACCAGCCGACCTGCGGACGCTGGATGACCGGCCGCACTCCCGCTGACCGGCAAGGGCGGCCCGCGGGACAACTCAGGTACGAGGGATCATGAGTCATTACTGAGGGTAATCGCCCGAGTAAGCTGACGTGCCTCGTCGCAGGTCAGAGGCGGTTTGGCACTCCTGCGGATCTTGACGAGCGAGGGCGGGTTTCGGCAAGAGGCAACCAAGATGGCACCACGATTGACGCCCGCCCTCCGGACTTCACGACTCCTCACGAGCAGCGCCGGGCCCGTCGAGCGGCGGCGTAGCCCGGTCGTTCGCGGCCAGCCAGGCGAGGATGGCCTGGGCCACTCGCGCGTCGACGTCGTCGGGCAGCGCGCCGATCCGTTCTCGCAGCGTCGCAGCGTTGACGAGCCCTGCGCGGAGAAGAGCTGCGGCAAAAGCGCGGTCCTTGTCGCGGAAGGCGATGAGCTTGGAGACGACGCAGTCGTGGGGGTCGAGGAACGCCGCTGCGGCCGATCCTGTCGAGGAGTTCGACCACGACGCGGTTGCGCCAGCCGTTCGGGAGGACCGCGGTCTTGACGCTGACGCCCTGCGCGTAGAAGCCGAACGTCTCGTGGAACTGGGGCAGCTCGCCAATGGCGCCGTCGACCTGATCGGCCCTGGCGTCGTCGTCGTCGTCGAAGAAGGCGAGGTCGACTTCGACGGACGCGGTCGCCGCGACGGGCAGCTCCTCCTCGTCGTACGTGGCCAGGATCGACTGGCTGCCGATCACCAGGATCCTTCGGTCTGTGACGATCGACGACGCCGCCCGCAGGACGTGAGCAAGTTGCTCTCGGTTCACGTCCGCGCCGTCGGACCGCCGCCAGCGGCGGCCATGACGACCCCCTGGCCAGCAGGCGCCTTCCGAGCGGAGTGCTCGTCGCGCCAGTGCGCCCGGAACGACGACAGGACCTTCGCGCGCGTCTCCTGCGGAAGCGCCCCTGCGAACGGCGAGTTCTGCCGGAGCTCGAGGGCGAGCGGCTCACCGGAGGTGAGAACGTCCGCAACCCGGTCGAGGCCTTGATCGAGGACGCGGCGCCACTCCAGTGCCCAGCGGACGGCCATCGTGGTCCTTTTCTGCTGTGCCAGCAGCCGGTCGAGGTTGCCGTGGGCCGCCGCGAGCGTCTCCTCGGGTTCGGCGAGGAGCGTGCCGAGCAGCGCGCGGTGCAGCCACAGGGATCGTTCCTGGTCTCGTGTCAGGACGCCTGCGAGCCGATCTCCGCTGTCGCCGACGGTTGCCTCCACGTCGGAACGCCGGATCCGCCGGTGCCTGCCGACCCACACGTACGGGAGCTCGCCGCGGAGGCACATGTCCACCACGTGCTGGCGTGAACAGCCCAGCAGACCGGCTGCCTTCCCCGTCGCGAGGAGATCGTCGGGGCGCCGTCCCTTCTCGATGCTCATGACTGCAAGTCTGATCCGTATCCACCAGAAACACAAGACAGCATGCGTTCGTTCGCGTGGCCTCGCCCGCGTCAGACTCGCAAGT
>JAJAYV010000377.1 GCA_026786045.1 Frankiaceae bacterium
CCGTCCCGACGCCGGAGCTGCCGGACGCGCTGGAGCGGTGCCGCGCAGTGTTGGCCGTGCCGGCGGGGCGCGCCCCGCGCCGGGTCCGCGCGAACCTGCCCCAGCTGCAGGGGCCGCTGCTGCAGCGCATCGCTGAGCTGCACGGCGCCGGCGGCTCGTTGCACACCATCGCCGCGGCGCTCAACGCCGAGGACCGGCTGCACCCCTCCGGCCGCCGCTGGCACAGCTCCACCGTGGCGAAGGTCGTCGCGGGGCTGCCCCGGCAGCGCTGACGCGGCCTACTGCGGCTCAGACAGGTCGTCCGCGCGGCGGACGTCCTCCAGCGGCGTCGGCTGGACGCTGCGGCTGGGGAACTCCTCCAGCGGACCGCGCTCGCTGATGTCCCATTCGGGGAAGGTCAGGTCGGTCTGCAGGTAGAGCGAGAGCAACTCGGCGACGTGCTTCACGCCGTCGAGGTGGGTGCGCTCGTGGCCGTGCGAGGAGTCCACCCCGAAGCCGATGAGCGCGGTGCGCATCTCGAGCCCGGCCTCGACCGCGCTGGCCGCGTCGGAGCGGTAGAAGCGGTAGGTGTCGCGACGGTGCGGGACGCCGTGCTCCTCGCACAGCGCGATGAGCCTGCGGCTGAAGTGGTAATCGAAAGGCCCTGTGCTGTCGAGCATCGCGATGTTCGCGCACTCCTCGCGCGACTGCTGACCCGGAGCGACGACGGCGTTGTCGACGGCGACCATCTCCGAGACGTCGGTGTCGAGGCCGTGCGTGGCGCCGTGCCCGACCTCCTCGGCGATCGTCACCAGCAGGTGGGCGCTCACCAGCGGGGTGATCTCTGCGTCGATGAGCGACTTGAACGCGCCGAGCGCCGCGGCGATGCCGGCCTTGTCGTCGAGGTGCCGGCTCTTCACGTAGCCCGCCGGCGTGACGATCGGGTTGGCGTCCAGGGCCACGAAGTCGCCGACCTGGATCCCGAGCGAGGACAGGCCGAGCGCGTCGGCGACCGGCTCGTCCACGCGCACCTCGACCAGCGGCCAGCCGACGCCCTGCGTGTCGACCTCGTCGCCGTACTGGTGGCCGCTGCTCTTGAGCGGCAGCACCGTCCCGGAGTGGGTGCGCTCGGTGTCGGTGAAGATCGTGACGTGCGCGCCCTCGGCGAAGCGCGCGCTGTGCGTCCCGAGCGGCGTCACCTCGAGCCGGCCGTTGTCCTTGAGTCGGGTCACCATGGCGCCGATCGTGTCGGCGTGCACGACGACGGCGCGGTCCGGACGGCTGCGTCGCCCGGGCAGGGTCGCGTTGAGCAGCCCGCGGCGGGTGACGGTGAGGTCCATCCCGAGGTCCATGAGCAGCTCGCCGACGTACTGCACGACCTCGTCGGTGCGCCCGGTCGGGCTCGGCGTGCGGAGCAGGTGGATGAGCACGTCCTCGACGTACGCCATGTCGATCGGCAGCTTGCGGACCTCGGGGCCGGTCGGCGCGCTCACCGACGGCCGGCCGGCGCGGCGGCGGTCTCGGGGAAGAGCAGGTCGACGAAGCGCTCGGCCGTCGGCTGGGGGGCGTGGTTGGCGAGCCCCGGCCGCTCGTTGGCCTCGATGAGCACGTGCTCCGGTCCGCTGACGTCGGGGACGAGGAAGTCCAGTCCGGTCACCGGGATGTCGAGCGCGCGGCTCAGCCGCACCGAGGCGGTCACGAGGGCAGCGTGCAGCGAGTCGGTCACGTCGTGGATCGTGCCACCCGTGTGCAGGTTGGCCGTCCGGCGCACCTCCAGCTCCTGGCCGACGGGCAGGATGTCGTCCATCTCCCAGCCGGCGGCGCGTACGGTCGCGGCCGTGGCGTCGTCGAGCGGGATGCGCGACTCGCCGTCGGTCGCTGCGGCCCGGCGGCGGCTCTGGGCCTCGACGAGCTCGCGCACGGTGTGCTGCCCGTCGCCGACGACCGACGCCGGTCGGCGCACGGCGGCGGCGACGACCTCGTGGCCAATGACGACGACGCGCAGGTCCTGGCCGGGAACCAGCTTCTCGAGCAGCACCGTCGGGCCGTGTTGGCGGGCCAGCGCGATCGCGTCGGCGAGCTCCTCGGCGCTGCTCACGCCGACGGTGATGCCCTGCCCCTGCTCGCCGCGGGCCGGCTTGACGACCACCTCGCCGACCTCGGACAGGAACTGCTCGTCGCCGCCGTCGCCGGTCGCGACCCGCCCGCGCGGCACGGAGATGCCTGCCTGCTCGGCGATCCGGCGCGTGACGCGCTTGTCATCGCAGCGGGACATCGCGACCGCGGTGGTCATCTCCGACAGCGACTCGCGCGTGACGATGCTCCGGCCGGCGTGCGCCAGGCGCAGCTCGCCCCACTCCGCGTCGAGCACCTCCACGTCGATCCCGCGGCGGCGCGCCTCGTCCGCGATGATCCGGGCGTACGGGTTGAGCCGGCGGTAGCTCTCCGACGGCGGCCGGACGAACAGCCGCTCGTTGATGGTGTTCTTGCGCTTCAGCGACAACACCGGCACGCGCCCGAAGCCGGCCCGCTCGTACAGGTCGATGGCCTTGCGGTTGTCGTGCAGCACCGACAGGTCGACGTACGCCCGTCCTCTGTCCAGGTAGTGCAGCGCGAGCGCGTGCGTCAGGTGGGCGCCGACGCCGGCCAGCCGGCTCTGCGGGTCCACGGCCAGGCACCACAGGCTGGTGCCGCCCTCCGGGTCTCCGAAGGCCTCGACGTGGTCGACCCCGGTGACGGTCCCGACGACCCGGCCGGTGCCGGGCTCCTCGGCGACCAGGTAGGTGAAGACCGGGTCCTGGGCGTTCGCCAGGACGAGCTCCGGGTCGGCGTGCAGCATGCCGGCGGTGGCGTAGACGGCGTTGAGGGCGGCCACGTCGCCGGCGCCGCACAGCTCGCGCACCACGGCCGAGCTGACCCGGCCGGGCTCGTACGTCGCGAGGTCGAGCCGGTAGGTGTGCGACGGGTCGAGGAACAGCTCGGCCGGGGCCTGGGCGACCAGGACGTGCGGCTCGCGGGGGTAGATGCAGATGTCGCGGTGGCCGCCGGCTTCCTCGCGGAGCGCGGAGCGCAGGGCTTCTGGGTCGGTGAAGGTCTGCCCGAACACGATCCGTCCCCAGCCGCAGTCGAGCACCACGTCGGGGCGGACCCCGTCGGGCAGGTCGTCGGACAGCCGGTGCCAGCGCGTGCTGAACGCGCCGGCGCCGGAGGAGCCCGGTGAGGTCACAGTCCCTGGCCCTGCAGCCACATCTCGAGCAGGGCGAGCTGCCACAGCGGGTTGCCGCCCAGCGGGGTGAGGCTGGCGTTGGGGTCGGCGAGCATCCGGTCGACGACCTCGGGACGGAACAGCCCGCGCTCCTTCGCGGTCGGCGCGGTCAGGGCGTCGCGCACCCGCTCGAGGAAGCCGCCTTCGAGGTGGGTGAGCGCCGGCACCGGGAAGTACCCCTTGGGCCGGTCGATGACCTCGTTCGGGATGACCCGGCGGGCGGCCTGCTTGAGCACGCCCTTGCCGCCGTGGGCGGTCTTGAGCTCGGGCGGGCACTGCGCGGCGAGCTCGACCAGCTCGTGGTCCAGGAACGGCACGCGCGCCTCGAGGCCGAAGGCCATGGTCGTGTTGTCGACCCGCTTGACCGGGTCGTCGACCAGCATGATCTCGGTGTCGAGACGCAGCGCCTTGTCCAACGGCGTCTCGGCACCCGCGCGGGCGAAGTGCTCCTCGACGAAGCGCCGGCTCTCGTCCCGCTCGGCGTGCCACTGCTGCTGCAGCAGCGCCTTCACACCCGCGCTGTCGCGGTCGAAGAAGGCCGTGGCGTACGTCCCGACCGGGTCGTCGGTGCCGAGCATCGGCGGGTACCAGTGGTAGCCGGCGAAGACCTCGTCGGCGCCCTGGCCGGACTGCACGACCTTGACGTGCTTCGAGACCTCCTCCGAGAGCAGGTAGAAGGCGACCA
>JAJAYV010000378.1 GCA_026786045.1 Frankiaceae bacterium
CCCCCCCCCCCCCCCCCCCCCCCCCCCCCCCCCCCCGCCCCCCCCCCCCCCCCCCGCCCCCCCGGGCGCTCGCGCGTTCACGACAAGAAGCGAACGGTCACGGGATAGCGGTGCCAGGCGCCGCGACCCGCCGCGCGGGCGGCCTGCACCGCGAAGCCGATGGCCGCCGCGAGCACCAGCGGCAGCGCCACGATGCCCACCGGCACCACGGCAGCCAGCGAGGACGCGAGCACCGCCAGCATGACGGTGATCTGGAAGTTCAGCGCCTCGACCGCCTGGTGGCAGACGTAAGCCGAGCGGTGGCCGCGGCTGAGCACGACGACCAGCGGGACGGCGATGCTCAGCCCGAGGTGGCTGGCGACGGCGAGCGCCCGGTCGCTACCCGTGCCGTGCCCTGGCGGCGGAGCGCTGGAGAACGACGGCTCGTTCACCCGTCCACCTCCTCGATGGCACCCGCCGTGCGAGAAGTGTGCGCCCCGCAGGCACGGGCGTCGACCGCGGGACGGGCAGCGGCGGCCGCCCTGGCTCCCGGCAGTCCCGCTGATCCGCAAACCCCGGTTGATGGCGTGAGGACAGCCTTCATCAGGCCGCGCCGGCGAGCTGCTCCACCAGCTCGCGCAGCACGCCCTCTGCCTGCGAGGGCTCGTGCCGCGCGAGGTAGTGCCCCGCCAGCAGGCACCAGGCCGCGGCCAGGGCCGCCGGCTCCTGCATGGCCGGCAGCTGGCGGCGGGCCAGCCCCAGCGCCCCCGCCACGGCAGGGTCGAGCTCTCCCGGACGGGCGGCCGTCGAGGTGCGCTCCACCAGGCCGATGCCCGCCCCGATGCGCGCCGCCGTCAGGAGCACCTTGTGCATGTACGGCGCGTCCACCTCGGCCGCCCCCGTCGGCAGGTGCGGCAGTGCCGCGCCCAGCAGCAGGCCGGCCAGCGCGTGCGCCGCCGGCTCGTAGGCCTGGCGGCAGCCGGTCTCGTAGTACGTCGAGGCCTCGAACGACGGGCGCGTTGCGGCCACCGGCCAGTTGTCGCCGAGCCGCGGCAGTACGAGCGGGAGCGGCGCAAGGGCCGCCCGTCGGCCGAACAGGGGCACGGCGTCCTCCGGTCGCTGGGACCCCCGACGGTACGTCCCGCGCAGGCGACCGCCCGTCCGGCTCGATCGACCGCTCGACGGGGGCGGGCTTGTGAGGCAGGTCACCGTGCGACAACGTGGGGGCCCACCGACCCCGTTGGAGGACGACGCCTTGTCTACGCAGCAGCAGACCAGTCTCGAGGCCCTGTCGAACGAGCTCCGCCGCTTCGAGCCCCCCGCCGAGCTCGCGGCGTCGGCGAACGTCACCGCCGAGGTGTACGAGCAGGCGGCCGCGGACCGGCTCGGCTTCTGGGCCGAGCAGGCGCAGCGGCTGCAGTGGGACCGGCCATGGGACGAGGTGCTCGACTGGCAGCCGCCGTTCGCGAAGTGGTTCGTCGGCGGGCAGCTCAACGTCGCCGTCAACTGCGTGGACCGCCACGTCGAGGCCGGCAACGGCGACCGCGTCGCGCTGCACTGGGTCGGCGAGCCGGAGGACGACACCCGCGACATCACCTACGCCCAGCTGCAGGTGCTCGTCTCGCAGGCTGCCAACGGCCTCGAGGCCCTGGGCGTCACCGCCGGCGACCGCGTCTGCATCTACCTGCCGATGGTCCCCGAGGCGGTCGTCTCGATGCTCGCCTGCGCGCGCATCGGCGCCGCGCACTCCGTCGTCTTCGGCGGCTTCAGCGCGCAGGCGCTCGTCGACCGGATCACCGACGCCGAGGCGAAGGTCGTCATCACGGCCGACGGCGGCTACCGCCGCGGCGCCCCGTCGGCGCTCAAGCCGGCCGTCGACGAGGCGGTGCAGCGCTGCCCGTCGGTGACGAACGTCGTCGTCGTCAAGCGCACCAAGCAGGACGTCGAGTGGGTCGAGGGCCGCGACCTGTGGTGGCACGACGCGGTCGAGGCGCAGCCGGAGACCCACCAGGCGGAGTCCTTCGACGCCGAGCAACCGCTGTTCCTGCTCTACACCTCCGGCACCACCGGCAAGCCCAAGGGCATCCTGCACACCTCCGGCGGCTACCTCACCCAGACCGCCTGGTCCCACTGGGCGGTCTTCGACCTCAAGCCCGAGACCGACGTCTTCTGGTGCACCGCCGACGTCGGCTGGGTGACCGGCCACAGCTACCTGACGTACGGCCCGCTCGCCAACGGCGCGACGCAGGTGATGTACGAGGGCACGCCCGACGCGGGCGGCCGCGACCGCTGGTGGTCGATCATCGAGAAGTACGGCGTGACGATCCTCTACACCGCGCCGACGGCGATCCGCACGTTCATGAAGTGGGGCGACGACCTGCCGGGCCAGCACGACCTGTCGAGCCTGCGGGTGCTCGGCTCGGTCGGTGAGCCGATCAACCCGGAGGCCTGGATGTGGTACCGCCGGGTCATCGGCGGCGACCGCTGCCCCATCGTCGACACCTGGTGGCAGACCGAGACCGGCGCGATGATGATCGCCCCGCTGCCGGGCGTGACGGCCACCAAGCCGGGTTCGGCAATGGGCCCGCTGCCGGGCATCGCGGTCGACGTGGTCGACGGCGAGGGCGTCTCCGTGGGCAAGACCGGCGGCGGCTTCCTCACCCTGTCCGAGCCGTGGCCAGCGATGCTGCGCGGCATCTGGGGCGACGAGGACCGCTACCGGGACACGTACTGGTCGCGCTTCGAGGGCCAGTACTTCGCCGGCGACGGCGCCAAGTGGGACGACGAGCACGTGCTCTGGCTGCTCGGCCGCGTCGACGACGTGATGAACATCAGCGGCCACCGGATCTCGACGACCGAGGTCGAGTCGGCGCTGGTGTCGCACCCGAAGGTTGCCGAGGCGGCGGTGGTCGGCGCCGCAGATCCCACGACGGGGCAGGCGATCGTGGCCTTCGTGACCGTGAAGGGCAACGTCACCGACGACGACGACGCGTTCCGGGAGGAGCTGCGCAACCACGTCGCGAAGGAGATCGGCGCGATCGCCAAGCCGCGCCAGATCGTGCTGTCGCCCGAGCTCCCCAAGACGCGAAGCGGCAAGATCATGCGCCGGCTGCTCGTCGACATCGCCGAGCGCCGCGAGCTCGGCGACGTGACCACGCTCGCCGACCCGGCCGTGGTCCAGGAGATCGACCGCACGATGGGCGAGCTCGCCGCCCGCACCTGACGGGGCTCAGTGCTCCAGCGGGTCGGCGACCGCGCGCAGGCCCTGGCCGAGCAGCACCGCGGGCGCGCTAGCTGACGTCCTTGAGCTCGTCGACGACCAGTGCGTCGAGGTCGCCGGTGCCGGAGCGGTAGGCCGCCCGGCCGATCATGTGGGCGGCCACGGGCGCGGTGAGGAACTGGAAGGCCCCCACCAGCAGCAGCTTCACCGCGTCGCTGCCGTCCTCCATCTGCAGCGCCGCGCCGAGGACGACGCACAGCAGGCCGAGCGTGGCCGGCTTTGTCGCGGCGTGCATCCGGCTGAAGACGTCGGGGAAGCGCAGCAGCCCCAGACCGGCGAGCAGGGCGAAGCCGACGCCCAGAAGCAGCAGGACCGCACTGATCACGTCGAGTACCGCGCTCATGCCGCCCCCCGCCGCTCGACGAAGCGGGCGACGGTGACCGTGCCGACGAAGCCGAGCAGCGACACCGCGACGAGCACGGCGAGGAAGTCCCCGTCACCGGTCGCTGCGGCGCCGACGGCGATGCCGGCGACGACGACGAGCAGCAGGGCGTCGAGCGCGACGATCCGGTCGGGCACCGACGGCCCGCGCACCAGCCGCACCAGGCACAGCCCGGCGGCGATGGTCAGCCCGACCAGGCAGATCCAGACGACCACCGTCACTGGGGCACCTCCGTCTGCTCGTGCAGCTGGGCGGCGAGCTCGTCCCGCGCGCGGGCCGAGCCGATGGCCAGCACCGCGAGCCGCTCGACGCGCAGGATGTCGGCGCGCAGCCGCTCCACGCCGTTCGGGTCGTCGCCGACGTCGAGCGCGTGCACGTAGAGGATCGACCGCGGCCGGTCGACCTCGAGCGTGAGGGTGCCGGGCGTCAGCGAGATGGCGTTCGCGAGAAGCGTGAGCAGCCGGTCGGACTCGCCGCGCACGTCGACGGCGATGACCGCCTGGCGCAGCCGGCGGCGCGGCCGCACGACGAGCACGGCGACCTGCAGGCTGGCCCTGACCAGGTCCTTGGCGAAGAAGGCCACGAAGCGCAGCACGCCGAGCGGACGCACGATGCCCTGCGACTCGACCTCGTTCAGCGGCAGCGAGCCGACGAGCACGACGGCAACAGCCAGCCCGCCGAGGACGTTCGCCGGGGTCACGGTGCCCCAGAGCCCGACCCAGACCGCGGTCAGCCAGAGCACGAGGTACGGGTGCGCGCGCAGCCGGTTCACCGGGTCCCCCCTCCGCCGTCGCCCAGCACCGCCGTGACGTAGCTCGACCGGTCGACGAGGTCCTCGGCCGCACGGGTGGTCAGGCCGTACAGCGGCCCTGCGACCAGCGTGATCGACAGGCCCCCGACGACGGCGACCACGGTGCTGGCCACCATCAGCCGCGGCGTGCGCGCGACGCCGACATCGACGTTGTCCTCGGTGTCGGCGTCGGCGACGACCTCGGCCACCGGCCCCCAGAAGACCCCGCTCCACACCCGTGTCATGGCCAGCAGGGTGAGCAGGCTGGTGGCGATCGCCGCCCACACCGCGACCCGGGCCAGGCTGCTCCCGTCGGCGAGGCCGGCCTGCAGCAGGCCGAGCTTGGCCAGGAAGCCCGACAGCGGCGGGATCCCCGCGAGCGAGAGCGCCGGGAGCAGGTAGAGCACGGCGAGCAGCGGGGCCACGCGCTGCAGCCCGCCGCTGCGCGCGATCGAGCTGGTGCCCTCGCGCCGCTCCATCAGCCCGGCGACGAGGAAGAGCGTCGTCTGCACGACGATGTGGTGGACGGTGTAGAGGATCGCGCCGGCCAGGCCCGCGACGGAGTAGAGCCCCAGGCCCAGCAGCATGTAGCCGATGTGGCTGACGATCGTGAACGACAGCAGCCGCTTCACGTCGTCCTGCACGATCGCGCCCAGGATGCCGACGACCATCGTGAGCGCGGCAAGGACGAGCAGCACTGATGCGATCGCTCCCTCGCCCGGGAAGATGAGCGTCTGTGTGCGGATGATCGCGTAGACGCCGACCTTGGTGAGCAGTCCGGCGAAGACGGCGGTGACCGGCGACGGCGCCGTCGGGTAGCTGTCCGGCAGCCACGAGAACAGCGGGAAGATGGCCGCCTTGATGCCGAAGACGATGAGCATCGTCAGGCCGAGCGCGACGCGCAGCCCCTCCGGCAGGTCGCCCATCCGCATCGCCGCGTCGGCCATGTTGACCGTGCCGGTCGCGGCGTAGACCAGCCCGATGACGGTGACGAACAGCGTCGACGCGAGCAGGCTCGTGACGACGTACGTCATGCCGGCGCGCACCTGGGCCTTGCCGCCGTCGAGCGTGATCAGGACGTACGACGCGACGAGCATGACCTCGAAGGCCACGAACAGGTTGAACAGGTCGCCGGTCAGGAACGCCATCGCGATGCCGGCGGCCAGCACGAGGTAGCAGGGGTGGAAGACCGCGAGCGTCGAGCGCCGGCCGTCCGCGACGCCCTGTCCGATGGCGTAGCCGAGCACGGCGAGCAGCACCATCGCCGACACGAGCAGCAGCAGCGCCGACAGCCGGTCGGCGACGAGCGAGATGCCGTACGGCGCGGCCCATCCGCCGAGCTGCACGACGGCGGTGCCGTCGCTGTCGACGAGGTGGAGCAGGGTGCCGGCGGTCGCGACGAGCGCGACGAGCGTGAGCAGCGACAGCGCGCGCTGGAGCACCTGGCGACGGGCGAGCAGCACGGAGGTGCCGGCCGCCAGCAGCGGCAGCACCACCGGCAGCGGGACGAGGACGCGAAGCAGGTCGTCGTTCACAGCTCGTCCTCGGGGCGGGGCTGGCGGACGTGCGCGGCGGCGTCCTCGAGCCGCGCGATCCGGCGGTCCTCCACGTCGTCCTGCACCTCGTCCTCGCCGCTGAGTGTCCAGCTGCGGTAGGCCAGCGCGAGCAGGAAGGCGGAGACGCCGAAGGCGATGACGATGGCGGTGAGCACCATGGCCTGCGGCAGCGGGTCGGCCGTGCCGCCGACGACGCCTGCCGTCCCGGCCGATCCGTCCTTCGCCGCGAACGGCGGCGCGCCGGCCGGTCCGCCCGCCTGCAGCAGGAGCAGGTTCGCGCCGTGGGCGAGCAGGCCCAGGCCGATGACGACGCGGGTCAGCGTGCGCTGCAGCAGCAGGTAGGTGCCGACGGTGTAGAGCACGCCGATGCACAGCGCGAGCGAGAGGTTCCCGGTCATCGCTCCGCCTCCGCGCCCAGGGTGCGCAGCACGCTGAGCACCAGCCCGACGACGACGAGGTAGACGCCGCTGTCGAAGGCCAGCGCGCTGGTGAGCTTGGCGATGCCGAGCAGCGGCAGGTCGAGCTCCACGTAGTCGCTCTGCAGGAATTGTCCGCCGAACAGCCACGGGGCGATGCCGGTCAGCGACGCGAGCACCAGCCCGCCGCCGAGCGGGACGCCCGGGTCGACCGGCACCGCGGCCGCCAGTGCCGCCCGGCCGCCGGCGATGTAGCGCAGCACGAACGCCGCACCCGCAACGAGCCCGCCGACGAAGCCGCCGCCGGGCTGGTTGTGCCCGGCGAAGAGCAGGTAGACGGAGAAGACCAGCACGGTGTGGAAGACCAGCCGCACCGCGGTCTCGAGGACCACCGACCGGCGGACGTCGTCGAGGTGCTCGGCCCCCGGCAGCCGTGGCTCGGCGCCGCTGTCGGCCGGCCGGTCCACGCCCCCGCCCGCCGCACTCACGCGCGCACCTGCTGCTCGGTCATGGTCGGGTCGTCCAGGGCCTGCCCGCCGACCGCGGTGAGCGCGGTCTCGCCGCCGCCCTGCTTGCTGCGCCGGCCGCGACCGGCGAGCACCAGGCTGGCGATGCCCATCGCCGCGACGGCAAGCACGGTGATCTCCCCGAGGGTGTCGAAGCCGCGGAAGTCGACGAGTATGACGTTCACGACGTTGCTGCCGCCGCCGTCCGGCAGCGAACGGTCGAGGTAGGCCTGCGACGCGGGCGCCGCGGTGCGGGCCTGGCTGCTGATGAGCACGGCGCAGGTGACGAACGCGCCGACCGACAGCGCCACGGCGATCCGCACACCCTGGCTCAGCCGCAGCGGGCGCCGGCTGAAGGTGGACGGCAGTCGGCGCAGGACGAACATGAAGATGACCAGCGCCAGCGTCTCGACGAGGAACTGCGTCAACGCAAGGTCGGGCCCGCCCTGCAGCACGAAGAGCACGGCCACGCCGTAGCCGACGGCCCCGAGGTGCAGCACCGCGGTGAAACGCCGGTGCGCGCACGCCGCGGCGATCGCCGCGGCGGCCACCACGACCGCGACGACCGCCTGCAGCGGCCGGTCGTACGCCTGCAGGTCGTCGGTCAGGCGCGTGCCGCTGAGCAGCGCCGTCCCGGGCACGAGCACCAGCGTCAGCAGCACCATGCCGAGGTAGACGGGCAGCGAGCCGGTCTGGACGAGCGAGGTCGAGCGGCGGGCCACCCGGTCGACGCCCGAGACAGTCGCCTCGTAGCCGCGGTCGGCGTCGACCAGGCCGAGCCCCCGGCTGAGCCGGCGCTGGAGCCCGCGCACCGGCTCGCGCGCGGCGAACAGCGCGCCGCCGAGCAGCAGCGTGAGGACCGAGAAGCCGAGCGCCGGCTTGAGGCCGTGCCACAGCGCCAGGTGCTCGACCTCCTCGCCGGCCGCCAGCGGGTAGCTGTCGGCGTAGGCCTGCACGAGCGGGTCGGCCAGGAAGGGGAGCAGGCCGAGCACGAGCCCGGCGACCCCGAGCACGACGACGGGGGCGAGGAAGCCCGGCGACGGGTCGTGCGCCCGGGTGGCGGCGCAGCCGGGCTTGCTGGCGAACGCGCCCCAGACGAAGCGGGCGCTGTAGGCGGCGGTGAGCACCGACCCGACGAACAGCCCGGCGAAGACCGCCGTGTCAGCGACGCCGCCGTGCAGGAACGCCTCGTACGCGGCCTCTTTCGAGAGGAAGCCGAGCAGCGGGGGGACGCCGGCCATCGACAGCGCGGCCAGCGTGGACACCACCGCGAGCACCGGCAGCCGGCGGCCGAGGCCGGAGAGCTGGCG
>JAJAYV010000379.1 GCA_026786045.1 Frankiaceae bacterium
CCCGAGAACCGCGCCCTGGTCGACGCCCGCGGGGCCCCGGGCGTGCCGGCCCGGCGCGCCCGGGCGGCCGGCGCGCCCGGCGCGCGGGCCGCCCCCCCGCGGGCCGCCGCGCGGCCCCCCCCGCCCGCCCCCCCGGCGCCGCTGCGGCCCTCGACCAGGGCGCGGTTCTCGGGGTCGGCCAGGGCCGGCCGGACGTCGAGCCGTCCGGTCACGCTCGCCCCGGCCGACTCCAGCACCGGCCGCAGCTGCTCGACCAGCCCGTCGGGCACCCCGTCGGTCGTGACGAACAGGAGGCGCTCGTCGGCCAGCGCACCGGCAAGCAGGTCCGGACCCACCGCGTCGGCGAAGTCGTCGGCGGCGCCCACCTCGCCCTGCAGCTGCCGCACGTCCTGCTCGAGGTCGCGCTTGTCGTCGGACAGCCGGTTGATGTTGCCCCGCAGGCTGTCGACGATCGGGCCGTTCAGCGCCGCGGTGCCCACGACGATGCCGACGGCCAGCGCGAGGAAGACTGCGATGATCGACACCAGGTGGTAGCGGAAGTCGACCACGGGTCAGACCACCGCCGCAGGCGGAAAGGACGGCAGGGCAGCAGGCACGGGGACGACCGTAGCCGCGCGGGCGGGCTGAGCCGGACGTGACGCGCGGGACCTCCGTCACCGGACCGACGGGCTAGAAGAGCCCCTCGACCCAGAAGACCAAGTCCTTCCAGCCGTCCGCCACCAGGTCGCCGTACGCCTGTCCGGCCGACGACACGAACACCGCGGCGGCCATCGCGATGAGGGTGGCCAGCACGAGCAGGAGCAGCGACCAGTTCGAGATGCGCTGGCGGTAGAGCCGGCTCACGCCCTTGGCGTCGACGAGCTTGCCGCCGACCCTCAGCCGGGTGAGGAAGGTCGACGCCATCCCCTGCCGGCCCTTGTCGAGGAACTCCACGAGCGTCGCGTGCGTGCCGACGGCGACGATCAGCGAGGCGCCGGACTCGTCGGCCAGCAGCATCGCGACGTCCTCGCTGGTGCCGGCGGCCGGGAAGACGACCGCCTCGACGCCGAGGTCCTGCACCCGCTGCAGACCGGGGGCGTGGCCGTCGGCGTAGGCGTGGACGACCACCTCGGCGCCGCAGCGCAGCACCTCGTCGCTGACGGAGTCCATGTCGCCGACGATCAGGTCGGGGGTGTAGCCGTTCTCGACCAGCGCGTCGGCCCCGCCGTCCACCCCGATGAGGATCGGCCGGTACTCCCGGACGTAGTTGCGCAGCGCCCGCAGGTCCTCGCGGTAGTCGTAGCCGCGCACGACGATCAGCGCGTGCCGGCCCTCGAGCCGGGTCCGGATCGCCGGGACGCCCACGCCGTCGAGGAGCAGGTCCCGCTCCTTGAGCAGGTACTCCATCGTGTTGGCGGCGAAGGCCTCCAGCTGGGTGGCCAGGCCGGCTCGGGCCTCGGCCATCGCGGCGTCGATCCTCTCGACGTCCTGCGCAGCGCCGACCGCGAGCACCCGGTCCTTGCTGTCGTAGAGCGTGTCGCCGTGCAGGCGCACGGTGTCGCCGTCGCGCACCTCGCCGAAGACCGTGTCGCCGACGCCGTCGAGCAGCGGGATCCCGGCTGCGAGCAGGATCTCGGGGCCGAGGTTGGGGTAGCGGCCGCTGGTGCTCGGCGCGGCGTTGATGACCGCCGCGACGCGGCAGGTGACCAGGTGGTCGGCGCTGACCCGGTCGATGTCGACGTGGTCGATGACCGCGATCTCACCGGGCTTGAGTCGCTTGGTGAGGTTCTTGGTACGCCGGTCGAGCCGGGCGACGCCGATGGTGCCGGGCGGTGGCTCGGCCTGTCGGTTGCGTCGCAGCGTCGCGATCCTCATCGGCGATGAGTCTGCCAGAGGCCCCCCGACCGGGCTGGGAAGCGCACTCCGCAGGCGCGGCTAGGGCGCCGCGCGGTCCTGGGCGGCCGCGGCCAGCAGCTCCTCGGCGTGGCCGCGGGCCAGGCCGGTGTCGACGCCCGCCAGCATCCGGGACAGCTCCGCCACCCGCTCGGCGTCGTCGAGCGCCACGACGCCGCTGCGCGTCACCGAGCCGTCGATGGCCTTGACGACCTGCAGGTGCCGGTCGGCGAAGGCCGCCACCTGGGGCAGGTGGGTGACGACGACCACCTGGTGGTCGCGGGCCAGCCGCGCCAGCCGCCGCCCGACCTCGACGGCCGCCCGCCCGCCGACGCCGGCGTCGACCTCGTCGAAGACCATCAGCGGCACCGGGTCGGAGCCGGCGAAGACCACCTCCACCGCGAGCATGACCCGAGACAGCTCACCGCCGGAGGCGCCCTTCTGCAGCGCCCGGGCGGGGGCCCCCGGGTGCGGCTCGAGCAGCAGCTCGACGTCGTCGACGCCGTCGGCGGACGCGGCCAGCCGGCGGTCGCCGACCGGCAGCCCCCCGGGGACGTCGTCCTGGCTGACCCGGGCGCTGACCCGGGCGTGGGGCATGGCGAGCTCGACCAGCTCGGCGGACACCGCCGCCCCGAACCGCTCGGCGGCGGCGGTACGGGCCGCAGAGAGCTCGCCCCCGCGCCCGCCGAGGGCGGCCTCGAGGTCGGCGTCCTGCTGCTCCAGCGCGCCGATCCGGTCCTCGGCGCCGTCGAGCTCGAGCAGCCGGCGGGAGGCCCGGTCGGCCCAGGCCAGCACCCCGTCGAGGTCGTCGGTGCCGTGCCGGCGCACGAGGGCGGTGAGCACCGCCAGCCGCTCCTGGGCCACCGACAGCCGCACCGGGTCGGCGTCGACCGAGGCGAGGTAGGAAGACAGCTCGAGGGCCACGTCGGTAACCAGGTGGCCCAGCTCGACGAGGCGGGCCCCCAGCGCGGCGAGCTGCGGGTCGTGGGCGGCGGCCGACTGCAGGGCGCGGCGGGCCGCGGTCACGAGCGCGAGCGCGTCCCCCGCCTCGGGCTCGGACTCGTCGCCCGTCAGCGCCTGAGAGGCGGTCGCGGCGGCGGCGCGCAGGTCGTCGGCGTTCGCCAGCCGCTCGACCTCGGCGACCAGCACGCGGTCCTCACCAGCCAGCGGCTCGGCCGCCTCGACCTCGGCCAGCCCGAGCCGGAGCAGCTCGGCCTCCCGGGACCGCTCGGCGGCCTCGTCGCGCAGCTGGGCGAGCGTGGCCCGCACGTCGCGCCACTGCACCCATGTCGCGGCGAACCGCTCGCGCAGCGCCACCACCGGCTCGCCGGCGTAGCGGTCGAGCGCGCCGCGCTGCTGCGCCGGCTTGAGCAGCCGCTGCTGGTCGCTCTGCCCGTGCAGCGCCATGACCAGCTCGCCCAGCTCGCCCAGCACGCCGACCGGCACGCTGCGCCCGCCGAGGTGGGCGCGGGACCGGCCGTCGGCAGCGACCGCACGGGTGATGAGGAGGGCGTCGTCGTCGAGCTCGGCACCGGCGTCGGTGGCCCGGGCCAGCGCGGGGTGGCCGGCGGGCAGCACGAGGCGGCCCTCGACGAGAGCCCGGTCGGCGCCCGGCCGCACCCGCCCGGCGTCGGAGCGCCCCCCGAACAGCAGGCTCAGCCCCTGCACGCCCATCGTCTTGCCGGCGCCGGTCTCGCCCGTCACGACCGTCAGGCCAGGGCCGAGTGGGAGCACGGCGTCGTCGATGACGCCGAGCCCGCGAATGCGCATCTCCTCCAGCACGCCCGAAGACTAGGTCGGGGGGCCGACGTTCTCCCGCGCGCCGCGCCAGCCCTCCACCGGCAGCGCGAACTTCTGCACCAGCGTGTCGGTGAAGGGCTTGCTGTGGGTGCGGGCCAGCAGCACCGGGTCGCGCCCCCGGCGCACCTCCACCCGTCCGCCGTGCGGCAGCTCACGTGTCCGTCGCCCGTCGCACGCCAGCACCGCGGTCGTGCCGGTCGACAGGACGTCCATCGCGATGACCGACGACGGGGCGGCCACCAGCGGGCGGGCGAACAGCGCGTGCGCGCTGATCGGCACCACGAGCAGCGCCTCGACCGTCGGCCACACCACCGGCCCGCCGGCCGAGAACGCGTACGCCGTGGAGCCCGTCGGCGTCGCCGCGACCACCCCGTCGCACCCCCAGCGCGACAGCGGTCGCCCGTCGACCTCGACGAGCAGCTCGAGCATCCGCTCGCGGGCGGCCTTCTCCACGCTGCACTCGTTGAGCGCCCAGCCCGTGTCGACCACCTCGCCGTCGACCAGTACGTCGACGTCGAGGGTCATCCGCTGCTCGACCTCGTAGTCGCGGTCCAGCACCTGGTCCAGCGTCTGGTCCAGGTCGTGCGAGTCGGCCTCGGCCAAGAACCCCACCCTGCCCAGATTGACGCCCAGCAGCGGGACCGACGCGGCCCGGGCGAGCTCGGCGGCCCGCAGGATCGTGCCGTCCCCTCCGAGCACGAGCACGAGCTCGGCGCCCGCGGCCGAGCCGGGTCCGTCGTCGCAGTGCTGGATGCCGGTCAGCCCGATGTCGGCGGCCTCTTTGGCCAGCGCACGCACCTCGACGCCCGCGGCCTGCAGCCGGTGGGCGGCGTGGCGCGCGGCGTCGGCGATGTCGTCGCGCCCGGTGTGGGCCAGCAGCAGCACGGAGCGGGTCACACCGCACACCCTGTCATTGGGGCCCCCGCTGCACCGCGTCAACCAGCTCCTGCTCGTCCAGGGGCGGTGCGCCCGGGGTCAGCCACAGGAAGAACTCCACGTTGCCGCTCGGCCCGGGCAGTGGGCTCGCCGTCACCCCGCGCACGCCCAGCCCCAGCTCGGCCGCCTGCGCCGCCACGGTCCGCACGGCCTGTGCGCGAAGCGCCGGATCCCGGACCACCCCGCCGGCGGGCAGCCTCTCCTTGCCGACCTCGAACTGCGGCTTGACCATCGGCAGCAGGTCGACCGTCGGCGTGCCGCAACGCACCAGCGCCGGCAGCACCAGCCCGAGCGGGATGAAGGACAGGTCGGCGACGACGAGGTCGACCGGAGCGCCGACCTGCTCGAGCTCCAGCGAGCGGACGTTGGTGCGGTCGAGCACGGTGACCCGCGCGTCGCTCTGCAGCGACCAGGCCAGCTGCCCGTAGCCGACGTCAGCAGCTACGACGTGGGCGGCGCCCCGGCGGAGCAGCACGTCGGTGAAGCCGCCGGTCGACGCGCCGGCGTCGAGCGCCCGCTTGCCCGCCGGGTCGTAGCCGAAGGCATCGAGCGCCCCGGCCAGCTTGTGCCCGCCCCGACTGGCGTACGACGGTCCGGCGGGCTGCTCGACCAGCAGCGGGGTGCCCGGCTCGACGGCGGTCGCCGGCTTGGTGGCGGTCGTGCCGGACACCTTGACCAGCCCTGCGGCAACCAGCTCGGCGGCCTGCTCCCGGCTGCGGGCCAGGCCGCGGCGGACGAGCTCGGCGTCGAGCCGGGCGCGGCGGGCCAGCTCAGGCCTCGTCGAGCGTGGCCAGCGCATCCTGCAGGAGCCGGTGCACCTCGTCGAAGACCTCGACGTGCTCGCTGACGGGCTTGTCGCCCAGGGCCTGCAGGCGGGTCAGCGCGGTGGCCACGCCCCCTACCTCGTTCACGCCGGGAAGCTCGCTCACGCCGGCGACGGCGGGTCGCCCGCGGGGGCACCTGCCGGCGAGGTGGTGGTCGGGGGCGTCGCGGCCGCCGCCTTCTTCGCCGGTGCCTTCGCCTCCGGTGCCTTCTTGGCCGGTGCCTTCGCCGCCGGTGCCTTCTTGGCCGGTGCCTTCGCCGTCGGCGCCTTGCTGGCGGGCAACTTGGCGGCCGACGCCTTCTTGGCCGGTGCCTTGGCCGCCGACGACTTCTTGGCGGGCGCCCGCGCCGCTGCACCCGCGCTGCCGGTGGCCTCGGCGAGCTGGGC
>JAJAYV010000380.1 GCA_026786045.1 Frankiaceae bacterium
CGGGCGGCCGGCCGGCGAGGTCGCCGAGCGCGGTGACGCTGACGACCACCCGGTCGCAGGCGACGGTGTCGCCGCCGACGACGACCGCGCCGACCAGCGCGGCCTCGTCGCGCAGCCCGTCGGCCAGGCCGGTTGCCCAGGCCACGGGGAGATCCCCCGGCGCAGCCAGCCCGACGAGCAGCGCGGTGGCGGTCGCGCCCATCGCTGCGACGTCGGCCAGGTTGGCCGCGGCGGCCTTGCGGCCCACGTCGTAGGCCGCGGACCAGTCGCGCCGGAAGTGAACGCCCTCGACCAGGACGTCGGTCGTCGCGACCACGCGGCCGTCCGGCGCGGTGACGACCGCGGCGTCGTCGCCTGGCCCGAGCAGGACGGCGGCCGACGTCCCCAGCCGGGCGACCACGTGGTCGATGAGGCCGAACTCGCCGAGCTCTCGTGCTGTAGCGTCCGGCACTCCGCCAGCCTCCCAGAAGGGTTGTCCCCGTGCCGGTCCAGGCCTACATCCTCATCCAGACCGAGGTCGGCAAGGCCGCGGCCGTCGCCGACGCCATCAGCGCGCTCGACGGCGTGGCGCAGGCCGAGGACGTCACCGGCCCGTACGACGTGATCGTGCGCGCCGAGGCCAACTCCGTCGACGAGCTCGGCAAGCTCGTCGTCGCCCGCATCCAGGGCGTCGACGGCATCACGCGCACGCTGACCTGCCCCGTCGTCCACCTCTGAGGCCGCTGCTGCTGGGTGTGCTGCTGCTCGCCCTCCCCGCCTGCTCGTCCGACCCGGAGCCCGCGCCGCGGGCGGTGGGTCCGGTCGACGTACCCGCGGCGGCTGTCGACGACGCGGCCCGCACGGCCTGCGCCGAGCTGGTCGGCGGCCTGCCCGACGAGGTCGACCCGGGCGTGGAGCGACGGCCGGTTTCCGGCGACGCCGAGCTGACCGCGGCCTGGGGCGACCCGGTCGTCACGCTGGAGTGCGGGGTGCCGCTGCCCGACCGGCCCGAGGAGCCGGTGTCGGTGAACGGCCTGGTGTGGTCAGTTCGAGACATCGGCGCCGGCTTCCGCTGGACCACGACCGACCGGGCTGTCAACGTCGCCGTCGAGGTCCCCGACGCCTACCCCAACGGCGCGGAGCTGATCAACCCGCTCGTCGCACCGGTCACCGCCGCGCTGCCGGCCGTCACGCCGACGGCGACCCCTTCGCCGTAGCGTCCGCTGCCCCGCGCGCAGACGTCGTCCGGTGCAGCGGACGCAAGCGCAGCTGGGGTCAGCGCAGGCCGGTGCCGCGGCGCAGCGCGGCCTGCACGAGCCGGTCGACCAGCTCGGGGTAGTCCACGCCCGAGGCCGCCCACATCCGCGGGAACATCGACGTCGGCGTGAAGCCGGGCATCGTGTTGACCTCGTTGACGGTCAGCTCGCCGTCCGGCCCGACGAAGAAGTCGACCCGGGCCAGCCCCTCGCAGTCCAGCGCGTCGTAGGCGGTGCGGGCGACGGCCTGCAGCCGCTCGGTGACCTCCTGCGGCAGGTCGGCCGGGACGTCGAGCTCGGTCGCGGCGTCGAGGTACTTCGCCTCGAAGTCGTAGAAGTCGTGGTCGCCGACCACGCGCACCTCGGCCGGGACGCTGGCCTGCGGGCGCCCGTCGGCGTCCTCAAGGATGCCGCACTCCACCTCCCGGCCGACCACCATCGCCTCGACGAGGACCTTCGGGTCGCAGCGCAGCGCCTCCTCGAGGGCGGCCGGCAGGTCGGCGAGGTCGCGGACCTTGCTGATGCCGATGCTCGAGCCGCCGCGGGCGGGCTTGACGAAGACCGGCAGCCCCAGCGCGCGCACGTCGTCGACGACG
Source organism: Frankiaceae bacterium (assembly GCA_026786045.1). Taxonomy (GTDB): domain Bacteria; phylum Actinomycetota; class Actinomycetes; order Mycobacteriales; family SCTD01; genus SCTD01. The sequence goes on from JAJAYV010000380.1 coordinate 1,832, forward strand.
CCGTCCCGGTCGGCCGCCCAGCGCGCCGCGCGCACGGTCACGGCCGGGGTCACCGCGATCCCCGCCGCGGCCAGCAGCACCCGCGCCACGCTCTTGTCCATGGCTGCCGCGCTGGCCAGCACCCCACTCCCGACGTACGGCACGCCGGCCAGCTCGAACAGCCCCTGCAGGGTGCCGTCCTCGCCGTACGGGCCGTGCAGGACGGGGAAGACGACGTCGACCTGGCCGAGCAGCGCGGGACCGTCCTCGAGCGGGAAGAGCCCGCCGGCGGTCGGGTCGCCCGGCAGCGCCACAGCCTGACCGTCCTTGACCGAGGGCAGCTCGCGGCCGGACAGCGCAAGCAGCGCCGGGTCGTCCGGCGCCAGCACCCAGCGGCCCTCGGCGGTGATGCCTACCGCGACGACGTCGTACCGGTCGCGGTCGACGGCGGCCAGGATGCTGCCGGCGCTCACGCACGAGATGGCGTGCTCGGTGCTGCGGCCTCCGAACAGGACGGCCAGGCGGGTGCGCTTCGGGCTCACCGGGGTGACCCTAGTCAGGACAGCGAGACCTGCTGCTCCAACGCGCCGTCCATGACCACCGTCGTGCCCGAGACGTACGCCGCGGCCGGCGAGACGAGGAAGGCGACCAGCGCGGCGACCTCGGCCGGGGTGCCCAGCCGGCCGGCCGGGATGCCGGCCTCCTGCTCGCGCACCTCGCCCTCGCTGCGGTCGCCCTGGATCGGCGTCTCGATGGCACCCGGCGCCACGGCCAGGCAGCGGATCCCGCGGTCGGCGAGCTCTCGGGCGATGACCTGGGTGAGCATCCCGAGCCCGGCCTTGGCGGCGCAGTAGGCCGCGTAGCCCGGCCGGGGCTGGTGCTCGTGGACGCTGGTCACGTTGAGCACCACCCCGCCGCCTCGGGGCGCCATCAGCCGACAGGCCTCCAGCGCCATGAGGAACGCCCCGTCGAGGTCGACCGACAGCTGGGCGCGCCAGGTCTCAAGAGACATCTCGAGGAAGGGCGTCTCCTTCTGCAGGCCGGCGTTGTTGACCAGCACGTGCAGCCCGCCGAGCTGCTCGTCGACCTCGCGGACCATGCGCGCGGCGTCGGCTGCGTCCGAGACGTCCCCGACGAGGGGGACAGCCCGCCCGCCGCCGTCGACGATCCGCGCCACGGTTCCGGCGACCTCGTCCTCCGTCAGCCCGTTCACGCCGACGGCGGCGCCGTCGCGGGCCAGCCGCGCGGCGACCTCAGCCCCGATGCCGCTCCCGGCGCCGGTCACCAGCGCGACCTGCCCGGCCAGGGGTCCGGTCACCAGCGGTCCGGTCACGTGTCCTCCTCGGATCGGGTGGTCCGTGCCCGCAGCCAGCGACCGCCACGCCAGGCACCCAGCACGAGCACGCCCCACCGGTCACGCATCCGGGCGGCGTCCAGGACGTAGAGCGCGCGGGCCGCCTCCATGTGCGACCAGACCAGCGGGGCGTTGCCGAGCCCGACCCGGCTCTCGGGGTCCATCTCCTCCGGCATGAGCGCCGGCACCGCCCGGTCGAGCGCGCGGGCCCGCTCCTCGGCCTCGCGCACCCGACCGCAGGCGGCCAGCGCCGAGACCACCCACCAGCTGGCCGGGAGGAACGCGCCCTCCCGGCCGGAGAAGCCGTCGTCGCCGCCGGGCTCGTAGCGGTAGAGGAAGGGCGCGCAGTCGAGCTCACGCACGGTCGCGTCGACCAGCGCCGATGCGCGGGGGTCGTCGCGGCCGAACATGCGGAACACCACGGCCATCAGCGCGCTGGCATCAGCACTGCGCCGCCCGTCGCCGTAGGCCTGGGGCAGCCCGCCGTCCTCGAGCAGCGCCCCGACCACCCGTGCCTTGGCCGCGTCCCGCGCCCGGACCCACGCCCGCCGGCGCGTCCACGGCCGCCAGCCGCGGGCGATCCACACCGCCCGGTCGAGGGCCAGCCAGATGCCGATGTCGGCGCTGACGAGGTCGCGCGGCTCGCGCAGCTCCCAGATGCCGGAGGTGTGGCGGTCCAGCCCGTCGGCCGACAGCTGGTCGGCGACGGCGCGGCCCAGGTCCCACACCTCGACGCGCAGCCGGCCGCCGGTCTGCACGTGCACCGAGACCGCCTCGACGAGCAGGCCGAGGGCGTCGTACTGCAGCTGGTCACGCGCGTCGTTGCCCACCCGCACCGGCAGCGATCCGGCCCAGCCCGCCACGCTCGGCACCTCGCGCTCGGCGGGGACCTGCTCGCCGCGCACGTCGGTCATCGGGCCGCTCGGCAGCCGCCGCTGCTTGGTCTGGTCCAGCACGAAGCTGAGGTAGTCCTCGGCGATGTCGCGCCGCCCGAGCAGCGCCGCCACCGAGACGGCCAGCGAGGAGTCGCGCAGCCACGTGTAGCGGTAGTCGAACTGCCGATCGTGGCCGGGCGCCTCCGGCAGTGACGTGGTCGGTGCGGCGACGACGGCCCCGGTCGACGCGTTCGTGCACAGCCGCAGCACCCGCAGCGCGTCGGCGGCCCGCTGTGGAGACGTCCGGGGCAGCCGGGCGCGGGCGACGAGCTCGTCGTCCTCGCGCTGCGCCTCGTCGACCTGCTCCAGCAGCCGGGCCACGTCGACGTCGCGCTCGGGGTCGAAGGTGACGACGACAGCGGCCCACTCGCCGCGCGGTGCGCTCACTCGGGTGCGGACGACCCGGCCGTCCTGGCGGGAGGTGCCGCCCAGCAGCCGCACCTCGTGCTCGCCGACCTGCGCCGTGCCGCCCTCCCATACCGCCCACGGCTGGTCGAAGCCGCCGAGCGACAGCTCGTGCTCCAGGTCGAGGTCCTGGTCGAGGCCGCGGACGAGTCGCACCAGCGAGGAGCCGCGGTCGTCGTCGCAGTGCAGCGCGTCGCGGCACTCGACCCGTCCGCGCGCAGACTGCAGCACCGACGTGAGCACCGGCCCGGCGGCCCGGCCGGCCGAGGCGGACAGCCGCACGCCGGTCCAGCGGGCGGTCGCGCCCTGCTCGTCGAGCAGCGACCAGAGCACCGGCGGTGAGTCCATCGCCGGCGCGCACCACCAGTCGACCTCTCCGGCCGGGCGCAAGAGCGCCGTCGTGCTGCCGTCACCGAGCAGCCGGTGCGCGGCGATGGGGGGTGCCCAGGTCATGCTCGCCCGGCCCGCTCGGCCAGCTCTCGCAGCGGCGGCTCGTACGCCTCGCCGAAGGTGGGGAAGGCGTGCACGACATCGGCGAGCACCGCCAGCGGCACCTCGGCGCGGATCGCCAGGGTGGCCTCCGACAGCCACTCGTCGGCCCGCGGTCCGA
>JAJAYV010000381.1 GCA_026786045.1 Frankiaceae bacterium
CCCCCCCCCCCCCCCCCCCCCCCCCCCCCCCCCCCCCCCCCCCCCGCGCCCCCCCCCCCGGCCCGCCCCCCCCCCCCCGCCCCCCCCCCCCCCCGGCGGCCCCCCCCCCGGCGGGGGCCCCCCCCGAGCTGTCCCGGCACCCCGCCCCCGCCCTCGCCCCGTCCCCGTCCCCGTCCCCGCCCCCGATCCGCCCGGAGCTGCCGTGACCGTCCCCGTCCGTACTGCTTTGGCGCGCGCCGTGAGCGTCGACGCCGGCACCTTCGCGGCCGAGCACTGGTCGCGGACCCCGCTGTTGTCGCGCGCCAAGCAGCTGCCCCGGCCCTTCGACGACCTGCTGTCACCCGACGAGGTGGACGAGCTGGTGGCCGACCGGGCGCTGCGGTCCCCGTTCTTCCGGACGGTGCGCGAGGGGGGCGGCCTGCCGCTCCCGACCCGCACGGTCACCGCCGGCGCCCGCCGCATCGGCGACCTCGTCGATGCCGAGGCCCTCGCCGCGCAGTACGCCGACGGGGCCACGCTGGTCCTGCAGTCCGTGCACCGGATGCACCCGCCGGTCGCGCGCTTCTGCCGCGAGCTGGCCGCTGAGCTGGGCCACCCCACCCAGTGCAACGCCTACCTCACGCCGGGCGGCCGACACCAGGGCTTCGACTACCACCACGACACGCACGACGTGTTCGTGCTGCAGGTCAGCGGTCGCAAGCGGTGGATCGTCTACGAGCCAGTCGTCCGGCTACCGCTCGCGAGCCAGCCGCAGGCCGGGGCCCATCTCGTGCCCACGGGCGCCGAACCGCTTCTGGACGTCGAGCTCGAGGCCGGCGACGCGCTCTACCTCCCGCGCGGCTACGTGCACGCCGCGCTGACGACCGACGAGGACTCGGTCCACCTGACCGTGGGCGTGCTGTCCACGACGTGGCACGACGTCCTCACCGACGTGGTCGGCCTGGCCGGTCAGGACGAGGCGTTCCGCGACGCCCTGCCGGTCCAGCCCGCCGCCCGGCTGGGCGAGCTGCTGCCCGCCTTCCTGCGCAGGACGGCGGACTGGCTGGACGCCCTGCCGGTCGAGGAGGTCGAGCGCGCCGCAGGCCGCCGGCTAGCCCGCTCGGTGCCGGTCGAGCCGGTGTCGCTGCTGGCCACGACGGCCGCGGTCCGGTCCCTGTCGAACGCCACGCCGCTGCGCCCCCGCGGCGGTCTGGCTACGACCGTCCGCCGCGACGGCGACCAGGTCGTGCTGACCGCCCCCGGCCGCACCGTCCGGCTACCCGGCTTCACCGAGCCGGCCCTGCGCCGGCTCCTGGACGCGCCCTGCGCCCCCGCCGACCTGCCGGGGCTCGACGAACCGAGCGCCCTCGTCCTCGCCCGCCGCATGCTCCGCGAGGGCGTCGTCCTACCGGCCTGATCTGCTGAAGGGGGTGTGCCCGGTCAGGCCTGTGCCCGGACAGCTCGCGCGGTCCTGAGGAGACCCCGGACGAGGGTGTTGTGCAGCGCACCGGGCGCGCCCGCGAGCCTCAGTCGATGCCGAGGTAGGCCGCGATGACCCTTTCGTCGGTGAGCAGCTCGTGGCCCGGCCCCGAGTGCGCGAGCGATCCGGTCTCGAGCACGTAGCCGACGTCGGCCGCACGCAGCGCGCGCCGCGCGTTCTGCTCCACCAGCACGACGGTGGTGCCCGACTGCCGGATCTCCTCGATGACCCGGAAGACCTCGTCCACGACCCTCGGCGCGAGCCCCATCGACGGCTCGTCGAGCAGCAGCAGCCGGGGCTGGGCGACGAGAGCGCGGGCAATGGCCAGCATCTGCTGCTCGCCACCCGACAGCGCGCCCGCCGGCAGGTCGCGCCGCTCGGCCAGCACCGGGAAGCGCTCGTACATCTCGTCGATCGACGCGTCGGCCGTGCTGCGCCGGTGCCAGCCGCCGAGCTGCAGGTTCTCCTGGATCGTCATGGTGGCGAGCACTTCTCGGCCCTCGGGGACCTGCACCAGTCCCGCGTCGACGAGGCGGTGGGCGGGCCACCGGGTGACGTCGGTGCCGTCGAACACGACCTTGCCCTGCCGCGGCCTCAACAGCCCGGCGACGGCGTTGAGCACCGACGTCTTGCCGGCGCCGTTGGCCCCGACGAGCGCGACGAGGCTGCCCTGGGCGGCCTCGAAGGAGACGTCACGCACTGCCTGGACGCGGCCGTACGAGACGCACAGGCCCTGCACGGACAGCAGCGGGTCAGACACGGGAGTCCGCCGGTCCGTCCGAGCCCAGGTAGGCCTCGATGACGACCGGGTCCTTGGCGATGGTCGCCGGGTCGCCGGCGGCGATGACCCCACCGAAGTTGAGGACGACGATCCGCGTGCAGGTCTCGAGCACCATGCGGACGTTGTGCTCGATGAGCAGCACGGTGATCCCGTCCTCAGCGAGCGTGCGGATGAGCGTCGACAGCTCCTGCGCCTCGACGTGGTTCATGCCCGCGGCCGGCTCGTCGAGGATGAGCAGCGTCGGATGGGCGGCCAGGGCGCGTGCGATCTCGAGCCGGCGCCGGTCGCCGTACGACAGCGCGCCGGCGTTGACGCCGGCCCGGTCGGCGAGCCCCACGCGTGCGAGCTGGGCTCCCGCCTGCGCCAGCGCGCGCTGCTCGTCGCGGCGCGCAGAGGGCAGCCACAGCAGGCGGCGCAGCAGGGTCGGTCGCGTGACGACATGGGCCCCGACGAGGGCGTTCTCGAGCACCGTCAGCCGGTCGAACAGCTTGGAGTGCTGGAAGGTGCGGCTCACGCCGGCTCGAGCGAAGCGGTGCCCTTGGCCCTCGGGGCCGAGGGGGATGCCGAGGACGGTGCCGGTGCCGCTCGTCGGCACGGACAGCCCGCTGATGAGGTTGACCAGCGTCGTCTTGCCGGCGCCGTTCGGGCCGATGAGACCGAGGATCTCGCCGCTGCCCAGCTCGAGGTCGACGCTGCGCACGGCGTGCAGACCGCCGTACGCCTTGCCCAGGCCCTTCAGGCTCAGGACGGAGGTGCCGGGCGGCGGGAGCGCGGGCAGCTCGGGCGCCGGGATCGACGGGTCGAGCCGAGGTGTGCGCCAGCGAGGGATCAGGCTGGACAGGCCGCCGGGCAGGAACAGGATGACCACGAGCAGCAGCAGGCCCGACAGGAACGGGCGGATCCAGCCGGCCTCGACGCCGAGCGCGCGCTGGATCTCTGGTACCGACGTGAGGAACCCGCTGCCGAGCAGGGGGCCGAGGAACAGCAGCGAACCGCCCACGACGGCAGTGACCAGCCCGTCGACGGCGGCGGCGAAGCCGAAGTCGTCGGGGGTGATGAAGCGTGAGAAGTAGGCCAGCAGCACGCCGTACATGCCGGCGATGGCTCCCGAGGTGACGAACGCCGCCATGCGGTAGCGGCTGATGTGGACGCCCATGGCGCGCGCCGCCAGCTCGTCCTCGCGGATCGCCGCGAGCCCGCGGCCGAAGCGGGATCCACCGAGCCGCCAGAACCAGTAGGCCACGAGGAGCAGGCAGCCCCAGGCGATACCGGGCGTGACCAGCTTGGGCACCGAGGTGCCCTGAGCGCCGCCGGTCCACTCGGCGTTGATGAGCACGATGCGCACCATCTCGGCGAACCCGAGGGTGGCGATGGCGAGGAAGACTCCGCGCAGCCGCATGACCGGCAGGCCGAGCAGGAACGCGACGCACGCCCCCACGAGCATGCCGACGGGGATGCCGACGACCAGCGGGCTGAGCCCGACGACCGGGCTGTCGGGCATGACGACGGTCGCGCTGAAGCCCGCGAGCGAGGCGAGGCCGGCCTGGCCGAGGCTGAGCTGCCCGGCCATGAGGACGGCGTAGAAGGAGTAGGCGAAGATCGCCGTGAGCGCGATCAGGGTGAGGGTGGCGGTGTAGTCCCCGAGCATCAGACTTCCCGGACCTGCCGCGCGCCGAACAGGCCCTGCGGCCGGAGCAGCAGGATGCCGAACAGCAGTCCGAAGGCCACGACGTCGCGCCAGGACGACCCGACGTACTGCACGGCGAAGACCTCGGCGAGGCCGAGCGCGATGCCGCCGATCATGGCGCCCTTGAGCGAGCCCATGCCGCCCACGATGATCACGGCCAGGCCCTTGAGCTCGATGTTGAAGCCCATCGTCATCTGCGCGCTGTTGACGTAGAACGCCAGCAGCACGCCGGCGACGGCGCCGAGCGCTGACGAGATGGCGAACGTCGTGGCCGTCACCCGGTCGACGTTCACGCCGAGAACCGCAGCGGCATGGGGGTTCTCGGCGACGGCACGCATCCCGCGGCCGAGCCGGGTGCGGTTGACGAGGTAGGCCAGGCCCAGCATCAGGCCGAGCGACACCCCGAGGATCACCAGCTGCAGCAGCGTGATCCGCACGCCGCCGAGCTCGAAGTCGGTGGACGGGAAGGCGTCCGCGGGGAAGCGCCGGGTGTCCGGCCCGTACCTCGCCTGGAGCAGCGCGAGGAACATCCCGCCCACCGCGATCGAGGAGATCAGCCCGGCGAAGTGCGCGTCGTGCCGGCCCTTGAGCGGGCGGAAGGCGACCCGCTCGATGACCAGCCCGAGCACGGCTCCCATCACCAGCACCGCCGGGATGGCCAGCCAGATGGACAGCCCCAGGTCGGCGACGAGCTCGATCCCGACGTACGCCGACGTGGTGAACACTGCCGCGTGGGCGAGGTTCAGCCGGTCGAGCACGCCGAACACGAGCGTGAAGCCGATGGCGAACAGCGCGTAGATCGACCCGGCGAAGATGCCGTTCAGGACCTGTTGCATGTGCGTTACCTACGCAGGTCGCGTCGTCAGTCCAGGACGGTGAAGGTGCCGCCTTCGACGATCTGCACAACGGCCGGGTGCTGCGGCTCGCGGTTGTCGAAGGAGAACGTGCCGAGCGGCGTCGGGATGTCCTGGAGCGAGCCGAGGCTGGCCTGGATGGCGTCGCGCTCTGCGGAGCAGCCGGCGCGGACGGCGGCGTCGACGAGCATCATGCCGGTGTAGGCCTGGGCGGCGAACTGGTCGGGCTTGCCGTCGTGCTTGGCCTCGAAGGCCTCGAGGAAGGCGGCGTTCTCCTCGCTCTCGGAGGCGGAGTTCCACGCGGCACCCACGATGACGCCCTCGGCGGCCGCACCGGCGTCGGCCATCAGCTGCGGCGAGTTGAAGCCGTTGCCACCGATGATCGGCACCTCGATGCCGAGCTCGCGCGCCTGCGTCACCAGCGGGATGGCCGCCTCGATGAGGCCGGACACGACCAGTGCGTCGGGCTGCGCCGCCTTCGCCTCGGTCAGCAGTGCGCGGAAGTCGGTGTCGGCCTTGGAGAACGTGAGGGTCTCGACGGTCTCCAGCCCCTCCTCCTCCAGCGCCGCCTCGAAGGCCGTGAAGCCGGACTCGGTGAACGCATCGTCGTTGCTGTACATCACGACGACCTTCTCCAGGCCGAGCGACTCCTTGGCCTTGGCGATCGTCTGCGGGATCACGGCGGTCTCGGGCAGCGAGTTGCGGAAGATGTAGTCACCGATCTCGGTGATGCCGGCGGCGGTGTTCGAGATGCCGAGGACCGGGACGCCCTCCTCCTGCGCGATCGGGTCGGTCGTCTTGGCGGCGTTCGACAGCGTGGGGCCGAGGATGATGCTCACCGGTTCACGCGAGATGAACTGCTCGAAGACGGCGATGCCCTGCTTCGGGTCGGTCGCGTCGTCCTCGATGGCGAGCTCGTAGGTGACGCCCTCCTTCTCGGCGAGGTCGTCCAGCGCGACCTCCAGCCCCTTCTGCTGCGACTGGCCGTAGCTCGCGGCAGCGCCGGTCAGGCTGAGCGCGGCGCCGACCGGCACCGGCTCCTCGATCACGCAGTCCTCGCCCGAGCCGCCACCGCCACCGGACGCCTGGGGGGCGGGCGCGGCCGTGTCGGCCGGGTCCTCACTGGCGCACCCGGTCACCAGGAGCGCAAGGGCGGCGGCGGTGGAGACGGAAGCGGTGCGGATGCGCATGAGGGGACTCCAAGCCAAGTGGTTGCCGGTCGGTGGATTGTGTCACAAGATTACGGCTGACGTGATCCGCGTCACCACCTCGGGAGCCACCATGCACACGACCGCCGTCCAGGGGGCACTCCCCCGCAGCGGGCCTGGCACCCCGGAGGTCGTGGCGGCCACCCTGCGCGACGAGGTGCTCGACGGGGTCCTGCTGCCCGGCGCCCGGCTGCGCGAGGAGCACCTTTGCGAGCGCTTCGGCGTCGGCCGGCACTCCGTGCGCGCTGCCCTGCGGCTGCTCGTCGCCGCTGGCCTCGTCGTGCACGAGCGCAACCGCGGCGCGTCGGTGCGGCAGCTGAGCCGGGCCCGGATCGACGAGTCCTTCGACTTCCGCATCGCCCTCGAGCTCGGGAGCCTGCGGCTGGCGCTGGCCCGAGGCGCCGACCTGACGCCGGTCGAGCAGGCCGTGCGCGAGCTCGAGGCGCTCCCGGAGCACACGCCGTGGCGGCAGCTGACCAAGAGCCACGGCCACATCCACCACGAGATCGTGCGGGCGGCCGGCAACGACCGACTGCTGCGCGCCTACCGCAGCTGCGAGGACGAGCTGCAGCTGCTGTTCGCCGTGATCCGCCCGGACTTCTCGGCCCAGCGGCTGGCCTGCCTGCACCGGCGGCTGATGGACGGGCTCCGGCTCGGCGGGGAAGTGGCGCTGCACGCGCTGGAGGACGATCTCGAGCGGTCCGGTCGCGCCGCCGTGCTGCACGCGCTCGCCCGCAGCGAGGGCACAGCCGCTCCGGCCGCCGGCCGGGTGGCGCGGTGACCGCCGGCGGCGGGGTGCCCCGCCGGCTGCCGCGCTGGAGCGAGCTGGCGCCGCTGGTGCGCCCGCAGCCGTTTGAGCGCGACGCCGTGGAGCGCCGCCTGCGGCGGGCGCAGGACGTCGCCGACCTGCGGCAGATCGCCCGGCGTCGCACGCCCCGCGCGGTCTTCGACTACGTCGACGGCGGCGCAGAGGACGAGGTGAGCCTGCGCCGGGCGAAGGAGGCGTTCGCTCGGGTGCAGTTCTCGCCGAGCATCCTGCGCGACGTCTCCGCGGTCGACACCTCCACGACCGTCCTCGGCCAGCCCGCTCGCCTGCCGCTCGTGCTCGCGCCGACCGGATTCACGCGGATGATGCACCACGAGGGAGAGGTCGCGGTGGCGCGAGCCGCCGCAGCGGCGGGCATCCCGTACACGCTCTCCACGATGGGCACGACGAGCATCGAGGACGTGGCGAGGGCGGCACCCACCGGGGCGAACTGGTTCCAGCTCTACCTCTGGAAGGACCGCGACGCGAGCAGCGAGCTCGTCGACCGCGCCGCCCGCGCCGGCTGCACCACGCTCGTCCTGACCGTGGACACACCGGGCGCGGGGGCGAGGCGGCGCGACGTGCGCAACGGGCTGACGATCCCGCCGGCGCTGACGGCCCGCACGGTGGCCGACATGGCGCGGCACCCGAGCTGGTGGATGAACGTGCTGACGACGGCGCCGCTCGAGTTCGCGTCCCTCCGCAGCTGGCGGGGCACGGTCGCGGACCTGGTCGACCACATGTTCGACCCCAGTGCCGATGTCAGCGATCTCGAGTGGCTGCGCAGCCAGTGGGGCGGCCGGCTCGTGGTGAAGGGGGTGCAGACGGTCGAGGACGCCCGTCGCGTCGTCGACGCGGGCGCCGACGGTGTGGTGGTCTCCAACCACGGCGGCCGTCAGCTGGACCGCGCGCCCACGCCCCTGGAGGTGCTGCCGGCCGTCGTCGACGCCGTGGGGGACCGGGCGGAGGTCCTGCTCGACACCGGGGTGACCAGCGGCGCCGACGTCATCGCGGCCGCGGCCATGGGGGCCAGCGCGTGCATGGTCGGTCGTGCCTACCTCTACGGGCTGATGGCTGGGGGCCAGCGGGGGGTCGCGCGGACTCTGGAGATCCTGCAGTCCGAGGCGACCCGCACGATGCAGCTGCTCGGCGCGTGCAGCATCCCGGAGGTGCGCGGTCGGGCCGCGCTACGCCGCTAGCCGACCTCGGCGCTCCCCGATCTGCGCGAGCTCGCGTGGCCGCAGCGGCTGGGCGAGGGGTCAGGCGCCGACGGCCAGTCCCACTGCCAGCAGAGCGCTGTACGCGAGCTGCAGCTTGCCGGTCCCCGCCAGCACGGGCACGAGGTCGCGCCCGCCGGCGCCGCCTCGGACCACGCCCAGCGGGCGGGCCGCGAGGGGCACAGCGAGCAGCGCCAGCAGGGACCACGGGGTCGCCGCCGCGAGCACCACCGCGACGAGGAAGGCGACGGCGACGAGCAGGGCGTAGAAGGCGCGGGTGCGCGGGTCGCCGAGCACGACGGCCAGCGTGCGCTTGCCGGCGCCGGTGTCGGTCGGGATGTCGCGCAGGTTGTTGGCGACCAGGATCGCGCAGGCCAGCGCACCGCACGCGACGCCGCCGAGCAGCGACGGCCAGGTCAGCCGCTCGAGCTGGACGTAGGTCGTGCCCATCACGGCGACCAGCCCGAAGAAGACGAAGACCGAGACCTCGCCGAAGCCGCGGTAGCCGTAGGGCGAGGCTCCGCCGGTGTAGCCCCAGGCGGCGGCGATCATCACCGCGCCGAGGGCGACCAGCCACAGCGTCGTGAGCAGGGCGAGCACCAGGCCGGCCAGCGCGGCGACGCCGAAGCAGAGGAAGGCCGCGGCCTTCACGGCGCCGGGCGGTGCCGCACCGGAGCCGACCAGGCGCATCGGGCCGACCCGGTCGGCGTCGGTCCCACGCACGCCGTCGCTGTAGTCGTTGGCGTAGTTGACCCCGACCTGCAGCGCCAGCGCCACGACGAGGGCGAGCAGTGCCCGGCCGGGGCGGAACGACCCGGCCAGCGCCGCGGCACCGCTGCCCACCAGGACCGGCGCGATCGCGGCGGGCAGGGTGCGCGGCCTGGCACCGGCCAGCCAGTCGGCAGCCGACGTCACGAGGGGCCCTGTCGTCCGTCGGGGTCCACGGACCAGGGCAGCGGGTCCGCGGCTCGGGCCAGGCTCATCCGGTCGATCTTGCCGGACACGAGCAGCGGCAGCGCCGGCACCACGCGCAGCTCCCTCGGTGCGGCGGCCCGCGGGAGCGCGGCGGCGACGTGCGCGC